>JAKSOM010000160.1 GCA_024405585.1 Acidaminococcaceae bacterium
GAGACCCCTATGGAATTACACCAATCTCAAACATCATGCAAACCTCGAAGCGCTCTGCAAGGTTTGAGACCCCTATGGAATTACACCAATCTCAAACTGCAGCGCCTTGAAGGTGTGAAAGGGCCGAGTTTGAGACCCCTATGGAATTACACCAATCTCAAACTAGCTGTGCTATTATGTACGTGTCGGGAGGAGTTTGAGACCCCTATGGAATTACACCAATCTCAAACTCACCGTCAGAAGCGCCTTGCTCTTCTCCAGTTTGAGACCCCTATGGAATTACACCAATCTCAAACCTTGCAAACTAAACGACGCCACCCCTGAAGGTTTGAGACCCCTATGGAATTACACCAATCTCAAACGCGTGGTGGTGAGCCAGCTGTCACGCTGGGTTTGAGACCCCTATGGAATTACACCAATCTCAAACCATGAAACCAGTCAAGGACATTATTTAATGTTTGAGACCCCTATGGAATTACACCAATCTCAAACCGGAGGTTGATGTATGATCGAAGATTATTTGTTTGAGACCCCTATGGAATTACACCAATCTCAAACCGCGTCTTTTGCATCTGCTTCTATGCGGAAGATTGAGACCCCTATGGAATTACACCAATCTCAAACACGCCATGGACAACATGACTGACGGCACCGGTTTGAGACCCCTATGGAATTACACCAATCTCAAACTCGTTCGTGTGCTGAGTCTGACCTGACACAGTTTGAGACCCCTATGGAATTACACCAATCTCAAACAATAAATTCTCTCAAAGTGGGAATGCTATTGTTTGAGACCCCTATGGAATTACACCAATCTCAAACCAAGGTGTTTTTCTGTCCCCCTTGCAAGGAGTTTGAGACCCCTATGGAATTACACCAATCTCAAACCTCAAATTTCTATGCCTCGCCTACACGGGGCATGAAGCAGCATCAATCCTGCCGAAAAATGTGGCGAAAGGGATCTCAAACAGGCCAGTTTATTATGCACGATATTAAGAAGATTCGTCAATCAATTTCGCACAGATCCCCATCCACCGTGGTGCGCTGCTATAGCGGCAGGCGGGGGTGGGAAAAGGCATCGATCATCAGCACATGGTAGCCGTGGCTCAGCACGGCCTGCATCCACAGGTGCAGCTGTTCCTGTGGTATAAAGCTGCGCATATTCAGGGTGATGAACAGCTTATCCCGGTCAAACTACCGCACCAGCTCCATATAATTGAGCACCTTTTCCGCCAGGGTGGGGGCCTGCTAACGCACCTGCACCCCCGCGTTTTTCAGTATACCGGGAATGCTGACCCGGTCAAAGGTGATATCGCAGGGAAATTCAAAGGCCAGGCCGTACAGGTAATCCTCCACCGTGCTAAGCAGCTGCATGCTTTTTTCATACTGTTCGGGGGCCAGGGCCTGCCGCTACAGCGCGACGGTGATACGGGTGAGCAGGGACTTGCGGTTCACATCAAAGGGCACAAATACATCCAGCACCTCGGCCCCCCGGGCCAGGGGTATGGGCTGATCCCCCTCAGACAGCACACACAGCCCCTTTTCCCCGTTCATTTGCCCCTGTATGTCGCACAGCAGGCGATACAAAAAGGTGGGAGATTCTATCACCAGCGTTTGCACGCGCCGGGAGGCGGTCTCAAATACCCGCTACAGCCATGGATGGGTCAGCTTCAAAACATCACCAGCCTTTCCGACGTATCCAGTATCTCACTGTGGTACTCGCCCACCAGGCATTCCATGGCGGCAAATTGCTTTTCCGTTACGCTCAAGGCCATTACCACGCCCCGGGGCGGCTTTTCCCGGCGAATGGCATTCATGGCGATGGCCTCCGCCGAGGGGGTGATCAGCAGCCGGGTGTATACGTATTGCTGCAGCATTTGAAACCCGTTTTTGATCAGCGCCTTGCGAAAGCGGGTATAATTGCGCCGGTCCTACGCGGTATCCACCGGCAGGTCAAACATGACAAGCATTCTCATAAATCGATAACTCATTGTAAAAAGCGCAGCAGCGCGGCATCCCCCTCCCGCATGGCCGCGAAGGCAGAACGGCAAAAGATGCGCATGGCATTCAGCACCGTCTGGCGGGAGTTGTCAATGGTAACGGTGTCATTCAACACATCCAGCAGGGCATATTTTTCCCGGGAGGTAAACTCCGTGGGCATCATGCGCACCACCTTGCGGTCGATCAGGATGCGGAAGGGCTCCATCAGATCACAGCTAAGGTTAAAGTGGTTAAA
>JAKSOM010000161.1 GCA_024405585.1 Acidaminococcaceae bacterium
ATGCAAAGCAATAAGATTTTTCTTCAAAACGGCAAAATCCAACATTTCCCCGGCATCCCTGGGACAAGGCAGGAACACCACCCTGCTGCCGGCTTTTTTGAATTCCGCCGAAAGGGTTTTGTCGCCATCGACCACATCCACCGCAAAGGACACCAAGGTTGGGGGAACGGTTTTATCCATAAAGGTACCGCTCATGCTGTCCTTGCCCCCGATGGCGGGCAAATCAAGGGCATCCAAGGTGGCAAAGGCACCCAAAAGGGCGCTGAAGGGCTGCCCCCAGCTTGCTTCATCGTGGAGTTTTTGGAAGTATTCCTGCAAGGTCAGCCGCAGTTTGGCAGGATTTGCACCCATTGCCACTGCCCTGACCACGGATTCCGCCACGGCATACATGGCACCATGGAATGGACTCCAGCAGGCCACCTCCGGATTATAGCCGGGAGCCATAACTGTGGCGGCATCCGTCCTGCCCTGCAAAACCGGCACCCTGCCCACCATACCTTCAGAAGGCGTAAGTTGGGTCCTGCCGCCAAAGGGCATTTGCACCGTACCCCGGCCAATGGTGCTGTCAAAACGCTCACACAAACCTTTTTGGCTGGCCACGTTGATGTTCTGCAGATTCTTCAGCCAGGCCTTGAGCAAATCCTTGTCCGGTTCCACCCCTTTAGGCAGTTTGGCAAAGACGCTCTTCTTGATGTTTTTGTTTATTCTAACTTTTGCGTGTTGGGGCACACCGTTGGTATCCAAGAACTTGCGGGACAAATCCACAATCCTGTCCCCCCGCCAGGTCATCACCAGACGGCCGGTGTCCGTAACCTCCGCCACCACCGTGGCTTCCAGATTCTCCTCATCCGCAAAAGCAATGAATTTTTTTCTGTCTTTGGCGGCAATCACTACCGCCATCCGTTCCTGGGACTCGGAAATGGCCAGTTCCGTACCGTCCAACCCCTCATATTTCTTGGGCACCAGGTCCAAATTGATATCCAAACCCTCAGTCAGCTCTCCGATGGCCACGGATACTCCACCGGCACCAAAATCGTTGCAACGCTTAATCATAGGGGTAACCTTAGGATTGCGGAACAGCCGTTGAATCTTCCGCTCCGTGGGGGGATTACCCTTCTGTACCTCCGCACCGCAACTATAAAGAGAATCAAGATTATGTTCTTTGGAGGCGCCCGTGGCCCCGCCGCATCCGTCCCGACCGGCACGACCACCAAGACGTACAACAATATCGCCCTTGGACGGCCTCTGACGACGCACAGCGGACTTTGGTGCGGCACCGATGACAGCACCAATCTCCATCCTCTTGGCCACAAAGTTTTCGTGATAATATTCATGTACATAACCCGTGGCCAAACCGATCTGGTTGCCATAAGAACTGTAACCTGCAGCGGCACCCTGGGTAATCTTCTTTTGGGGCAGTTTACCCTTCAAGGTCTTGGCAATAGGCAAACGGGGGTCCGCCGAACCCGTAATGCGCATGGCCTGATACACATAACTTCTGCCGCTCAAGGGGTCCCGGATGGCCCCGCCCAAACAGGTGGCGGCACCCCCAAAAGGTTCTATCTCCGTGGGATGGTTGTGGGTTTCGTTCTTAAACATAATCAGCCAATCTTCCTTTTTGCCGTCCACTTCAATGGGGGCAACTACGGAGCAGGCATTAATTTCCTCGGATTCATCCAAATCCGGCAACAGTCCCGCCTTTTTCAGTTTCTTGGCATTGATGCAGGCAATATCCATCAGGGTGATGGGCCGCTTCGTACCCTTGCCATAAACCTCCTCACGGGCCTGCAAATATTTGACCAAGGCCGACTGGATGGGTGCGGTGTAAACGCTTTCTTCCACAGTAATCTCGTCCAAATGGGTCATAAATGTGGTGTGTCGGCAATGGTCGGACCAATAAGTGTCCAGCACTTTGATTTCCGTAACGGAGGGGTTGCGTTTCTCCTCGTCACGAAAATACTTTTGGCACCAGAGCAGGTCCTCCAAACTCATGGCCAACCCCATTTTACCCCTCAACTCCTCCAATTTAGCTTGGGGCATTTTCATAAACCCGGCCAGGCGTTTCACTTTCCTAGGCCGCTCACCCTTGGCCAGCAAATCCTTGGGCTTGGGCAATTCGGCCAAGCGTGCCTCCACTGGGTTTACACAGTATCCCTTTATCTTCTCTAAATCATCGGCACCAAGTTTGCCTTTAATGGCATA
>JAKSOM010000162.1 GCA_024405585.1 Acidaminococcaceae bacterium
CCCGGTTGTAGGTGATTTCCTGACCCACCATCTCCCGATATTCATTGATGAGCTTATTCATGCCGCCCTGGTTCTGATGCCGGGCAATGGATAGCAATTTATATCCCCTGAGTCCAACCAAAGCACCCAAAAGCTCCCAGTTACCGAAATGACCGGTAGTCATCACCACACCCCTGCCTTCAGCAGCAGCGGCTTCCAGATGCTCCCACCCTTCAACCTGAACCTTGTCAAAAATATTGTCTTTGTTCAACAAAGGAAATTTCAGCACTTCCACCGCCATGGGTCCGAAGCGCTCCAAACTTGCCCTGGCGATCCCCTTGGCCGTTCCCTCGTCAACGCCCAAACACTGACGGATGTTCCGCACCGCCATTCTTATCCGCCAGCCGGGGCAGCAAAGCACTATCAGTTTTCCCAAATTCCTGCCCAGCCAACGGCCGAATCCATCCGGCAAAACGCAAAGGGCTTTGCTGATGAGTTTTACCAGCCAATAACCGATCACTTGGCCTGCTCCTGCAACTTGGCCAGCTGTTTTTCCAATTCACGGATACGGAGCCGCATCTTGCCCACCTGATTCAGTTCAGCCTCGTGCCGCATCCACTCCTTCACCGGCCGCTCCGGGAAACCGCCCATCATCTGGTTGTTCCCCACATTTTTGGTAATGCCGGTTCTGCCGGCAAAGAGATTGTTGTTGCCGATGGTGATATGTCCGTTCACCGCCACCTGTCCGGCAAAGGTGTTGTTATCGCCGATAGCAGTACTGCCCGCAACACCCGCCTGTCCGCAAAGGAAACAGTTTTTGCCCACAGTAACATTGTGGCCGAGATGCACCAAATTGTCGATTTTGGTGCCCTTGCCCACCACCGTGCTGCCCACGGTAGCCCTGTCGATGGTGGAATTGGCTCCGATTTCCACATCGTCCTCGATGATTACGTTGCCGCTCTGGGGCACCTTGGTATGGGTGCCGTCCTCCTGATTGGCATAACCGAAACCGTCACCCCCGATTACCGCCCCGGGCTGCAGGATGACCCTTTCACCAAGAACGCAGTCCGCCCGGACCACCGCATTGGGATAAAGGATGGAATCCTTGCCAATCTTCACCCCCGCACCGATATAGACATGGGGATAGATTACCACCCCGTCCCCGATCTGGGCCTCCCGCTCAATGTAGCAGAAGGGCTGGATGGCCACATTCCGGCCTATCTTGGCCCTGGGGTCAACATAGGCATATTGGCTGATACTCCGCTCCACATGGCTTTGGGGACGAAAAACCTCCAGCAAAATAGCAAAAGCCGCCCTGGGATTCGCAACACGAATCACAGGCCGGTCTTCCAACTTCCTTGTTCCGATACCCAATATCATCACACCCGCACGGGATTTGTGACATTCGTCAACATAGGGGGGTACAGCAAAACTGATATCCCCGGGGCCTGCTTCCATAATACCGTTCACCCCGGTGACTTCTATATTTTTGTCATCATTCTCCAGAGTTCCGCCCACCAGGGCCGCCAACTCCTGAAGGGATTTTGCCATGCTATTTCTTTTCTTCTTTCTTAGTCGTTTCCGCTTTTTTATCAGCAGTTTCCGGTTGCAGTTTCTTCAACACCAGTTCCGTCAAATCGATGCCCCCGTCCAGAGCGGATTCCTTCACCAGGACTGCCCCCAAACCCTTTTCCATGGCAACCTGATGCACCACGCCCTGCAGCTGGTTCTGCACATTGTTATAAATACTGCTTTGCACAATTTGGGCCCGGGCCTGGTAATCCTGAATAATTTTCAGACGGGCCTCCCCATCCTTGCCGGCCAAATCCTTCTCCATCTCTGCCTGGAGTCTGGCCAAATCCTTCTGTCCCTTGGCTTTGATTTCAATAATAACAGCGGACTCCCGTTCCACCTTGCCCATGTCAACAATGCCAAACTCGGCACTGCGTCCGCAGCCGGAAACCAGCACTCCGCCCAAAATCAGCAGGGATGCCAACAACTTGCCAAAACCTGTCTTTTTCATTATTTCAGACCCTTGACAACGTCTTCAGTAATATCAACGCCGCCCACGATTACCGCATTCTTATGTACAACAACGCTGAGGCCCTCTTCGTCAGCCACCTTCTTAATCGCGGCACTAATGGAACTCCTCACCGCCCCCCTCAATCCATCCTCCTACCGCATCAAACGGCCC
>JAKSOM010000163.1 GCA_024405585.1 Acidaminococcaceae bacterium
ATAAAAAACTTTCGTAAGTTAAATAACTTACGAAAGTATTATAAATATTACATTCTATAGTTTCTGTTGCAATGGCAACACGTGACGTCAATCCCTTCGGGCTTGATGAGTTATAAGTTGTAAGTTAGAAGTTAAAAACTATGGTAAGAAGTTCCTACGATTAAAATAAGGGCAAAGGATTCAGGAATCAGGTGTTAGGGAAAGTTCGCACAACCTCTAACTTTCCCTAAATCCTATATCCTAATTCCTTTATCCTGCTATAATCACCGGAACATCTTACCACAATTCCGCATTGCGAATTCCGCATTCCGCATTATATTCTCCCCCTGACCCCTAACCCCTAACCAATAGAACTAAGCACGCTTGCCCTGGTAATAAGCCCCTGAAGCATGTTGTCCTCGTCCACCACCGCCACAGGATAGGGGGTTTCCGCCACCAGGTTTATAAACTCGTTTATGGATTGTGTCCGGCTTATTTTGGAGACTTCCTTTAGCACTTCTTCGCTGATGGGCTTGTGGCTGCGGTGCAGTTCCACCGCATCATTCAAGAGCAGAATCCCTTTCAGCCGCAATTTCCCGTCCACCACATAAACGCTGGACAATCCGTATATTTTCATTTCGTGCAAAGCATATTCCGCAGTATCCGTGATTTTTATCAAACTTGCGGGGGTTGTCATAATATCTTCCGCCGTCAGAACTTTTGTCCTGTCTGCGCTGTCTATAAATTTCTTCACATAATCATCCTGGGGATTGCGGCTCATTTCCACCGGGGTGGCCACCTGAATTATCCTGCCGTCCCGCATAATTGCCACCGTATCCCCCAACTTGAAGGCCTCGTCAATGTCGTGGGTGATAAAAACAATGGTCTTGTTCAGTTTCCGCTGTAACTGCAAAAGTTCAAACTGCATATCCGCCCTTACCAAAGGGTCAAGGGCACTAAAAGGTTCATCCATCAGCAGTACCTCTGCATCACTGCACAGGGCCCTGGCAATACCAACCCTCTGACGCATCCCCCCGGACAGGGACTGACACAAAGTATGCTCATATTGGGACAGGCCCACCATTTGCAAATACTTTTTTGCCTGCTCCTCCCTTGCCTGTTTGGGCATTCCTTGGATTTCCAAAGGGTACGCCACATTGCTCAACACGTCCCGATGGCTGAACAGGCCGAAACTTTGGAACACCATAGCCAGTTTAGCACGGCGGAACTGACGTAACTGGTGGCTGTTAAACCCTAAAATATTCTCATCATCAAAAAATATGGCCCCGGAAGTAGGCTCCTGCAAACGGTTCAGGCATCTTAACAAAGTGGACTTGCCGCAACCGGAAAGACCGATGATAACAAAAATCTCCCCCCGGCTGATTTCCAAATTGATATCCCACAGGGCTGCTGTACACTCGGTTTCCCGTAACACAGTTTCTTTGTCGACCCCCTGCTGCAACAACTCCGCCGCCCTGTCCTGGTCGCCCCCATATAATTTTGACACATGTTCCAAACGAAAGATTTTATCCATCATTGATGCTTGTCCTTTTTCTTATACTGCTGGGTCATCCTGTCCAAAATTATCGCCAGAATAACCACGCCGGCCCCGGCGGTCATACCCCTGCCGATTTCCATCCGCTGTACCGCCACCAGCACCTCGTGGCCCAGCCCCCTTGCCCCAATCATGGAGCAGGTCACCACCATACTCATAGCCATCATAATGGTCTGGTTCACCCCTGCCATAATGGTGGGTGCCGCCTGGGGAATTTCCACCTTGCACAAGGTTTGCCACCAGGTGGAACCGAAGGCCTTGGATGCCTCCACCATTTCCTTGTCCACCTGACCAATTCCCAACGCCGTCATCCTGATAACGGGAACAATGGGATATATCACCGTGGCGATTACCGCCGGGGCATAACCCATGCCGAAAAACAGCATGGCAGGTATAAGATATACAAACACGGGCATGGTCTGCATCCCGTCCAGAACAGGCCGCACCGCCTTGAACATCCTCGCCGAATTGGCAAGACAGATTCCCAGGGGCAGCCCCAATACCAAGGACCAGAACACACTGACGATAACGATTGCCAAAGTAATATTCATCAAAGACCACAGACCCAAAAATCCCACACAGCACAACAAAGCACAGTA
>JAKSOM010000164.1 GCA_024405585.1 Acidaminococcaceae bacterium
CCTGAACTTCCCTGCCGCTGAGAGTCATAAAAGCAGCCCTGAGGGTGCCGCGGTAATCGATGCCGCCGTGTTCATAGAAACGGTTGTCCTCAATGGCAATAAAACAATTTTGCACATGCAGGGGAATCTGGTCCAATTCCACAGGAGTTCTTTTCTCCGCACTTTGGGCAGAATAGATAACCTCTCCCGCATCGTCCAAAAATTGGCTGGAAGCGTCAGGACGCAGGGTTTCTTCAAGATTTTTCGGTGTAAAAAGTCCGGCAAAACCGATGGCTATGGCGATGCCCATAATGCAGAGGGCCGCACAACAAAGAAGAAAGGACTTGAAGACCTTCTTTAGTTTCTGTTTGACATCTATTTTCTTTTTCATAATAAACCATTATACATCATTTTTGTTACTAGTCAAATCTTTTCAAAACTTTGCTTTGGTGTTATACTATACTTACTATGAACTACATTGAAATTTCAGTCAGGACAAATCATACTGCGGCGGAAGCAGTGAGCCAGATTCTGGTGGATTTGGGTGCCAAGGGCACTGTCGTTGATGACCCCCTCTTAATCAATTACCTGCGTGCCAACGGGGGCTGGCAGCTTACGGACATTCCCGAACAGCATGACACGGAGACGGTTACGGTTACTGCCTACTATCCGGAAAATGCGCTGTGGCAGGAACAGTTGCAAAAAATTAACGCCGAACTTTTGGCTATTGAAAAGAGGATTGGCAAATTCCGTTACGGTGATTTGCTTTTCCGCACCGTATCGGAGGAGGACTGGGCCAACGAATGGAAAAGGTACTTCCATGTCACCCATGTGGGGGAGCGGTTGGTCATCAGGCCCAGCTGGGAAAATTACACTCCCGCTGCGGGGGAGAAGGTTATAACTATTGACCCGGGCATGGCCTTTGGCACGGGGACCCACCATACCACCAATATGTGTATGGCCCGGTTGGAAAAAATTGTGAAGCCGGGCATGAAGGTCTTTGATGTGGGCACCGGCAGCGGCATTCTTGCCATTGCTGCAGCCCTGTTGGGAGCGGGAAACATCAAAGCGGTGGATATTGATGCTGTGGCGGTAAGAGTGGCGGGGGAGAATATTGCCAACAATGGCCTGGATTGTAAGATTGATGTTCGGGTTGGCGATTTGCTGCACGGTACGGAGGGCAAAGCGGACTTGATAATAGCCAACATCATTGCCGACATCGTTATTCAACTCATCCCCGATGTGGCGGTGAAACTCAATCCCGGCGGAACCTTTCTTGCCAGCGGGATTATTGAGGAACGGGCCGGAGATGTGGAAAGGGCGGCAATGGAAAAGGGCCTCAAATTGTCCCACATGGAGCACCGTGGGGGTTGGGTGGTGATGGAATTTGGCATGGCTTGACAGGACGGAAATGCTGATAGGCAAAAAGGCAATAGAAAAATTGGCGGCGTGCCATGTGGTCGTCTTCGGTCTTGGTGGCGTGGGCAGTTTTTGCGTGGAAGCCCTGGTCAGGAGCGGAGTGGGACATCTGACCATTATTGACGGTGATTGCTATGACGAAACCAACCTGAACAGGCAGTTGGGCTCCGAAATTAAAACCATTGGCCTCTCCAAAGCAGAGGTCCTCAGGGAACACCTTTTGGGCATAAATCCGAAATGTGAAATCAATATGTTCAAGGAATTCTACCGGTCGGGTGAATTTGACCGTTTTGTGCCGGCCAAAGTTGATTTTGTGGCGGACTGCATTGATGACGTGCCGGCCAAAATTGATATCTTGCGTGAGTGTTACAACAGAAAAATTCCCGTCATCAGCGCTATGGGGACGGGAAACAAACTGGATTTGACGCAGCTGAAGATTGCCGATTTGTCGGCTACTCGTGGTTGTCCCCTGGCCCGCAGCGTCCGGCAAAAACTGCGGAAGGAAGGCATTGAAGGGGGCATCAAAGTTGTTTATTCGGAAGAAACTCCTCTGTTGAAATCAGCAACTCCTGCTAGCATGGTTTTTGTGCCCGGTGCAGCAGGCCTCCTAATGGCCAAGGAGATAGTAACGGGAAAGATTGAAGATTGAGGATTGAGGATTGCTGCAGCCGGTTGATAAAATCAGCCACTGCAGTTTTTAATTTTTTCCGTTGGCGCCAGCGATGGATTCTTT
>JAKSOM010000165.1 GCA_024405585.1 Acidaminococcaceae bacterium
CCACCAGCGCCAATGCTTTGCTGGGTGGAGGCACCATTCCCAAGCCCGGCGAGGTGACCCTGAGCCACAACGGTGTGTTGTTTTTGGATGAGTTTCCGGAGTTTGACAGGAGCACTCTGGAAATGTTGCGGCAGCCCCTGGAGGATGGGGAGGTTAATATTTCCCGGGTGAAGGCCCAGATGTGTTTTCCCAGCAAATTCCTTTTGGTGGCGGCCCAGAACCCCTGTCCCTGCGGCTATCTTGGTGACCCGGAACGGCGTTGCACCTGCAAGCCCAAGGATATTGAGGGATATAAGCGGAAAATCAGCGGGCCATTGTTGGACCGCATCGACATTCAGATAAATCTTACCCGGGTGGGTTTTGACGAATTGCAGACCAAGGCCCCCGGGGAGCCCAGCGGAGTGGTACGTCAGCGGGTGATTGCGGCCCGGAACAGGCAGTTGGCACGCCTGACCGGTACAGGAATTTATTGCAATGCTCAAATGACCCGGCGTGAAGTGGAGAAGTATTGCGAGCTGGGTGATGAAGCCAAGAAAATGTTGGAAAAATATTTTGCCGCCCTTCATCTTTCCGCCCGTTCCCATGACCGGGTTTTGAAAGTTGCCCGGACCATTGCGGATTTGGATAACCAGGAGCAGATTCAGGCGAAACATATTGCGGAGGCCATTCAACTCCGCACCTCGGTGAATTCATAGGGGCACATTATGAAACTGACAACAACGGAAATAGACGCACAGAGTTTGGCCAAAGCCCGTCTTCTCTATGACACGGGAACGATTAGTGCCATTGAGGTGGGCACCGTCAAAGGATTGCAGGATATTCATAAATATCTTTTTGACGGGTTATATGCTTTTGCCGGGGAGATTAGGACCCAAAATATTTCCAAGGGAAATTTCCGCTTTGCCAACACTTTGTATCTTGATGCGGCTTTGAGCAGTATCGGGAAAATGCCGGAAACGGATTTCAAGGCCATCATTGCCAAGTATGTGGAAATGAATGTGGCCCATCCTTTCATGGAAGGGAACGGACGCAGCACAAGGATTTGGTTGGATATGATTTTGAAAAAGCGGCTTGGCAAGGTGGTGGATTGGGCCAAGATTCCCAAAGGGAGTTACCTTCAGGCCATGGAGCGGAGCCCTGTCAATGATTTGGAAATCCGTACCCTATTGCAGGAAAATCTGACGGATAAAGTTGATGACAGGGAAGTTGTTTTTAAGGGGTTAGAACAATCCTATTTCTACGAAAGCTGATGCTCGTTACTGACGTTTTATACTGCGTCACTGCGGAATAATTTTGACCTCGATGACCCATAAGGTCTATCTCGTCCAAAATTTTCCTTGTTCCTTGTCTAAAACGCCATTAACTTCGCATTTGTAAAATTAAAGGCACCACCGGTACGCCGGTGGGCCTTTGCTTTGTCTGAAATGACTTTTCTTAGCACTATTTTTGCTTGACATTATATTTCTTTTGCTTTACAATATACATAAAGGAGTTGATAAATATGTCTCAAGCAATGGTAAATTTTAGAATGGATAC
Source organism: Acidaminococcaceae bacterium (assembly GCA_024405585.1). Lineage (GTDB taxonomy): Bacteria > Bacillota > Negativicutes > Acidaminococcales > Acidaminococcaceae > Phascolarctobacterium_B. The sequence continues at coordinate 1,537 of JAKSOM010000165.1, forward strand.
TGACCTTAAATCCAGTATGGAAGCATTGTGTCAGGAACTTGGTCTGACCATGAGTTCCGCTTTCACCATCTTCGCACGCAAGATGACCCGTGAACAACGCATTCCCTTTGATGTTTCTGTTGATCCGTTTTACAACGAGAAAAACCAAGCCCGTATCAGACAGGCCATTGAAAATCTGAACAATGGCAAGGGGGTGGAACATAAGCTGATAGAGGTGGAATGATGCGTATAATTTGGGATGAATCTGCCTGGTCTGACTATCTTTATTGGCAGACACAAGACAAGAAGACCCTGAATATGTTTAAGAAACTCTCGTCCGCTCATATACAGGGTTCAGCCAACAGCCAACAGGGTTCAGGGAAGTTAGTGGTGAGCGAACTTTTTTTACCTGGTGGCTGATGGCTCATCACTGATGGCTGGAGCGAAGCGACTTGGTGGTGGGGGAGCGACAAGAAATGAGCAGTAAGCGTTCAGCAATGAAAAACTCCTTCGCTTGGAAGCGGAGGAGTTTTTTGTTGGATATGAAAACCCCGCCATAGTGGCGGGGTTCCGGGGAGCTTAAGCGGTGAGTATT
>JAKSOM010000166.1 GCA_024405585.1 Acidaminococcaceae bacterium
GCAGAAGAACCGGCGGAAGATACTCTTTGATTTTCTCCATATGCTCATTAAGCTCCTCTTCCCGGATGCGTATGGCATCCTGCAAAAGTGCCGTCAAATTGCCGGTGCGGGAACCCACAATCATAAAACCCCGCACCATGGGACTGAACATACCTTCCTCCCGCTCCAAAATATCAGCCATATCCTCACCCTTGGCTAAAGATATTTTCAATTCCTGAAGCTGCAAATACTTCGGCCCCTGGGTCACCACCAATGCGGCGGAATTGAGGGCAGAAAGAATATCCACACCGCTGTCCAACAACAGCACTAAAAGCTTGCAGAACCTTAACTCCAGAACTTCACCATGTAAATCCCTGATATAAGGCAACTGAAAAAATCTGGCGAAAAAAAGCCGACGATAACGATAAAACAAATATCCCGTCAACAACAAAACCGCCACAAACAAATACCACCAACGGCTGATGAACTGCTGTAATCCCAACAATGCTCCAAGAGAACCTCCGATTGGAGCACGTAAGGAAGCATACATGGAGCCCACATTGGGCAACACCACAAACAAAAAGAGAAAAAAGACACAAACCCCCACAGCCAAAACCATAAGGGGATAGGCCAAAATTTTGCTGAAATAATCCTGAAACTTAACTTTCCTATCGAAATATTCCGCCAATTCCAGGCACATTTTGGGCAATTCCCCACTGGTCTCCCCCGCCCGCACAAGGGTCAGACATAATTCCGTAAAAAAATTTGGCAACCTGGCCATGGATTCATGGATGGAAAGGCCGTTGTCAATGCCCACGGAAAGGTTTTTCACCACATGGAACATCTTGGTATCCTTCCCTGTACTCAAAATGTTCAAGCCCTCGGAAATGGTCACCCCACTTTGCAGGATGGACGCCAACTGCTTAAAAAAATAAGTGCGTTGCCTGTCGGTATAGTTCTGCGAATGGGGTTGGTACTTGTTAACCTTCTCCAACCGCAAAACCATGCCATAGTTACGACGCACATATTCCAACGCCGGGGTATAGTCCTCAAAATCCACTACCCCCATTTCCCTATGTCCTTTTTCATCAACTGCAGTATACCTGTACATACAACATCACTGATTAAAGCATGTTTTCCAATCCATAGACCAAACCGGTATAGTCCTTAATCTTCCGGCAGGCCAGCATGACTCCGGGCATATAACATTCACGGTTGATGGGTTCCGTGGAAATATGCAAGGTTTCACCCTGACCGCCAAAAATCACTTCCTGGGATGCCACATAGCCGGGCAAGCGCAAGGAATGTATTTTCATGCCTTCGTAATCCGCACCCCGGCAACCCGCCAAAGTTTCCTTTTCCTCAGGATGGCCCTGACGCATTTTCGCCCGTACTTGGGCAATTTTTTTTGCCGTCATTACCGCCGTGCCGCTGGGGGCATCCAATTTCTTGTCGTGGTGTTTTTCAATAATTTCCACGTTGGGGAAATATTTGGCCGCTTCAGCTGCCAGTTTCATCATCACCACAGCACCCAAGGCAAAATTGGGGGCTATCATTACCGCCGTACCGTTCTCCCTGGCCAGCCGGTCCACCTCCGCCAAATCCTGCTCACTAAAGCCGGTGGTGCCCACCACCACCCTCACCTTGCTGGGCAAAATCCTACGCAAAGTATCCATCACCACAGCGGGCTTGGTGAAATCCACCACCACGTCAGGGGCAGTTTGCCCAATGGTTTGCAACAAATCATTAGATACGGTCAGACCTCCGGCCTGACCTTGAGCCACATCCACCACTCCCGCCAATTCCATATCTTTTTCCTGCAACACCTGTTGCACCACCTGGCTGCCCATCCTGCCCAGGGCACCATTGACAACTATTTTCATTGGAAATACCTCACTCCGTTTACAAAAATCCTTTGGTCCTTTTCACCCGCAATGTTACGGAACAATCCCTCCGTGAACCGCTCACTATGCCCCATCTTGCCCAATACCCTGCCATCAGGGCTGGTGATGCCTTCAATGGCAAACATGGAACCGTTGGGGTTAAAGGGACTGAGCATGGTGGGGTTGCCCCGGTCA
>JAKSOM010000167.1 GCA_024405585.1 Acidaminococcaceae bacterium
TTTGGGCAAACTCCATGTCCCGCAGCCCCTCATCTCCCCTAAGTCCATGCTCCACATGTACCGCCACAAACTCATAGGATGCGTTCGACTTATGCAGTTCCACCGCCGCCAAAACCAGGGCAGTACTATCAGCCCCACCGGAAAAAGCTATCACATAGTTGCCGGGGTGCAGACATTCTCTCAATGCAACAACAAATCTGTCCATAAAACAAAAATAGACGCCCGAGACGCCTATCAGTCAAACTTCCACCTGACCAACAGAAATTGGGATGGAAACATTTTAACATCTACGTAGGAAATATGCAAATCAAAATACGTAAATTATTGTTTTTCTTTCTCGTCAACCACAAACACCGGAACTTCGTTCTTTTTCACCATATTGTAGTTGTCCCTTGCCACTTTTTCCACATAGTCCAACCTTTCCAATGCGGCCTTTTCATCCGCCAACTTTTGCTTCTGCTGTTTTAAAAGCTCCACCCTATTCCCCGTTGCACACAACTCATCCTTCAAGCAATAGTACCAATACATCTGACGAGCTACCATTCCGACACACAAAAACCCCACAAAACTGATGACATAAAGTGCCCATTTCATGTCCAGTTTCATCCTTTTGCGATTGTTATGTCTCACATCAAAATCCATATTCATCCCCGTCAGAAGAAAATGCACCCGGCCTGAACCCGACCGGGTGCAAAATTCTTAAAATTATTTTTTCTTGGAAGCAGCTTTCTTCTTCTTGCTCTTTGCAGGTTTACGATTCGCTGCAACAGCATCCTTAAAAGCCTTACCAGCTTTGAATACGGGCACCACCATAGCAGGAACATGGTATTCCTCACCACTGCCAGGAGCCTTGCCGTTCCGCTCGCCCCTTTCTTTCCCCTCGAAAGTGCCAAAACCAATCAATTGCACTTTATTGTCTTTTTTGCTGGCAACAGTACTAACCACCGTGTCAATGAATGCATTAACAGCATCCTCAGCAGCTTTCTTAGTCAAACCGACTTTCTCTGCAACCTCCGCAACCAATTCTGTCTTGTTCATAAGACCCTCCTCATCACTTTAACGTTATGCAGCCATGTGATGTCCAAAACCACACTCCCACTGCACTTCTACGGGATATTGTAACACAAATTTCTCTTTTGTCCAGCATTTATGCGACTTTTTTATATACACTCATAATCCCTGTCTTTTGGCATCATTCCAAAGATTATCCAATTCTTCCAACTTGTACCCCTCCCAATTTTTGCCAGAAGTGTCGACCTTTTTCTCCACATAGCCGAACCGCCGCAGAAACTTGTTGTTGGCCCTGTTGATAGCCACTTCGCTGTTCACCCCCACCTGACGGGCATAATTCACCACGGCAAACAGCAAATCGCCGATTTCCTCCTCCAAGTGCTCCTGTTGCCCCTGTTTACGGGCCTGCTGAACCTCCTGCATTTCCTCCAAAATCTTCTGCCAGCAGTCCTCAGGTCTGTCCCAATCGAACCCCACCTTCGCCGCCTTATGCTGCAGCTTGTGAGCCCGCAAAAGCCCCGGCAAATCCTTGGTTACACCGTCCAACACAGAATGCCGGTCCTGCTTTTCCGTCTTCTTGATGGCATCCCAATTCTTCAGCACCTGGGCACTGCCCTCCACCTCCACTGTGCCGTACACATGGGGATGCCGGCGGATAAGCTTGGCCACCACCTCATCAATCACGTCCTGCAGGTCAAACCTGCCCGCCTCCTGAGCCATACGGCAATGGAACACCACCTGCATCAGCACATCCCCCAGTTCCTCCCGCATACCGGCAAAATCCCCCTCGTCCACCGCCTCAAGATACTCATATACTTCCTCAATGAAGTTTTGTCGGATGCTCCTGTGGTCCTGCTCCCGGTCCCAGGGGCACCCCCCCGGCTCCCGCAGCCGCTGCATCACATCCGTCAAAGGATTGATATCAAAAACCTTCTTCATGATCCCCCTCACAAAATCTTCGCCAAAAAGGACTGCAACCTTTCCGTTTTGGGATGGTCGAACATGGCATTGGGTTCCCCCTCTTCCTGAATGTT
>JAKSOM010000168.1 GCA_024405585.1 Acidaminococcaceae bacterium
GAGCGACCCCACCACCGCCAACACGCTCCCGTAGGCGGTCCCCCGCCCCACGCCTGGGGCGGAAAAAGTTCGCTTAATGCGATTTTTCCAGTTATAATCACAGGAACGTTTTTCCTTTAATTTGTAACTTGTAACCTATAACTCCTAACTGCAAGAGAGCGACCCCACCACCGCCAACACGCTCCCGTAGGCGGTCCCCCGCCCATCCTCCGCACTCTCGGTGTTCCCAGGCGTGCTCCGGCTCGAAAGCATAACATGCTTTCTCAACCCCGTGCCTGGGGCGGAAAAAGACCATTTACTTCTATCTTTCCTAACACCTGACACCTGAAACCCGATACCTAATTTAGTTACAATATTACTGGACATATTTTTTCAAATAGGGTAGAATACTACAATGAAGCAGGATGTACAGGAACAGAAATCCAAACGGCAGATGGCCCTGATGATGGTCTATGGTTTGCCCATAGTCATTGTCATGGACTTTGTGATTGCTTTTAAGGCGGGCAAGTGGCTGGATTTGTATTACGCCAGCGGCGGCAACTTTTATCGCAACATTTGCCTTGTGGCGGCTTTTGTGGTGACACTTTTCACTTTCCTTCGTTTGACCCGCTTGGGCGGAGGCAGGCATGTCAAATAAATCCGCTGTGATGGAGGTCATGTCCCGGCAACGGGGCAAACTCCTGGGCAGGGTGGCTATGGGTGCCTTGCCTTTTCCGGTACTGACGAAAATCTTTGGCAGCCAGGCCTGGGCGGAGGGGCTTTTTCTGGGCATTTTCGCAGGGCTTTTGGACCAGTGGATTATGCTGACGGGCATCCGGGTGACCCAGTCCTACTATGTGAGTCCCAGGAAGGGGCTGCTTCGGTTCAAGTTGTTTACCCTTTTGCGGCTGATTAACGCCACCGCATTCATATTTTTGGTGATAAGATTGAAAGACCTGACGGGTGGACTTGTCATGGGCTTTCTGCTTATACATATAATATTCATTGTTGTCTTAATAACACTCACCCGTCGCAAAGATGGAGTGAAGAAAGGAGAGTAAAATGGGACATTCCGGTGAGATTATTCACTATGCGGCGACACAAGTGGCCGACGGCATCGTCATCAATATGCAGACCATGTATATGACCTGGCTCAGCATGGCGATTGTTTTCGTGCTCTTTATGCTTGCGGCTAAGAATGTTCAGATGGTTCCATCCGGCATTCAAAATGTTATGGAGTTCTTTATCGACTTCTTGAGCAATCTGATGAAAGACCAGTTGGGCGAGGACGGCGCCAAGAAAATGGCCCCCTTCGTTATCACCCTGTTCATGTTCATCTTCATTGCCAATGAACTCGGTTTGTCTCCCCAAGTGTTCATGCCCATCCACTTTGAGTGGACTTCTCCCACCAACGATATCAATACCTGCTTTGCACTGTCCGTTACGGTTGCATTGGGTGTGTATGTTGTGGGTGTGGCAAGAAAAGGCATTGGCCACTTCAAACATTTTATCAGCCCCAGCCCCGCATTCCTGCCTTTGCACCTGTTGGATGAAGTTACCAAACCCTTGACCATGGCGCTTCGTCTTTTCGGTAACATTTTGGCGGGCGAAATCCTGTTGGGCGTGTTGTATCAACTGAGCCCCTGGATTATTCCTGAGTTCTGGGTAATGTTCAGCTTGTTCATCGGCTTTTTGCAGGCCTTCATTTTCACCATGCTGACATTGACCAGTTATGCCACCGTTTTTGCTCATCATTGATGGCGGCAGAAATTTAGTTTTGTTAAGAGAGGATTAAAATTATGGATCAAACTTTAGTTTTGCAAGCATGCGCTATGGCTGCCGGCATCATTTGTGCAGGTGCAGCTCTCGGTGCAGCATTGGGCAACGGCTTTTTGACCGGTAATGCTCTGGCTTCCATGGCTCGTCAACCCGAGATGGCTGATAAGCTCTTTACCAACATGTTGGTATCCGTAGGCCTGGTAGAATCCATGCCTATTCTCTGCTACGTTATCGCAGTAGTATTCGTATTCGCAAATCCTTGGGTAAAATAAT
>JAKSOM010000169.1 GCA_024405585.1 Acidaminococcaceae bacterium
TCCCATCACAACCCCCGGTGGTGATATTCAGGATTCCAAGGTGAAAATTTTGGGTGCTGTAACCAGGGATAATTTTACCAATACCTTCGATAGCAGGATTGATAACAGCACCGTTATTGCCAAGTCAACCGGTGGGGATGCTATTGGGGTGCAATCCAAATCCAACGGATCCTTGGTGACGGTGGCTGCCGGGGTACAGGTGGGTAAGGAGAGCGCTGCCGGGGCCTCCGGCTCCGTAGTGCTGAACTATGTGGAAGATACTGTTACGGCAACAGTTAATGACAGTGTGTTGAAGGCGGACAGTACCAGAATTTATGCCGACGATAAATCCCAGACGGTGGGAGTGGCCGGTGCTGTGGGGGTGAAGACCGGCACCAGCAGTTTGGCTATCTTGTCAGCAGGTCTGACCTGGGCTCAGGCAGGGTTGAACAATCTGACCGGTGCCAGGATGTTGGGCAGTACGCTGGACCGGTACAGTTCCGCCGGTCAAGCGAATTTGACCGTGCAGGCGGTTAATGATTTTTCCCTCTACTCCGTGGCGGCCGAAGTGGATGTGAATATCCAGTACGCAGGTCAGGAACCTGTAGCGGTAGGCAGGGGCGCTTACGCCTATAACTATGGGACAAACAATTCCGAAGCGTTAGTGGATAAAACTGCAAAGAAAAATTCCAAAATCAGTAATGCAGGGAAGGTTGAGGTAACTACTAATGACAAGAGCAAGGAACTGGCGGTGGCTGCGGCCGTAGGTGTAAACGGGGGCAAGGTTACTGGCGGTGCTCATATTGCCAAGTCCTATGTGGGCGAGGCGGATGCGGACAAACATCAGAAGAACAATGCGGCCATCAGGAATACGGAAATTGCTTTGGCGGGGACGGAGTCCGCTTTGAAGTTGCAGGCCTATGATGATTCCATGTTGACAACTATTGCTGTAGGCGGCGGTTATACGGGCGACGGTTTGCTTAACCTTAACGGCAGTGTGGCCAAGGCCAAGAACTACAAAGATGTGGAAACGACTTTGGCAGATTCCAAGATTGGTGTGAAGGCCGGTGTGACCTGCAAAGCGTTGGAGGTGCTGGCAGAGAACCATATGAAGATGACTACCAGTGCGGACGGTGCTTCTGTAAGCAAAGGTACCTATGTTTCCGGGGCGGCAGGGGTGGCCACCAATGACAGTGTTATGATTACTAAAGCTCAGGCACTGCGTGTAGTTGGTGCGGATGCCGCAGTGGGTAATATGCGTGTGGGTGCTTATTCTTATAACACTCTGACCAATGTGGGGGTTTCTTTGACGGGGACCTTCGATAACGAAAAGGCGTTTTCAGTTGATGCCCTGGCGAATGTGGCTGTAAATGATTTGAAGAATGATACCATTGCTTTGGTAGATTATTTGAATGTGGATGGAGCGGATACTTTTACTGTGGAAGCAAAGTCCGAAGAAAAAATTACCAATGTGGTGGGGGCCGCCAATGTGCAGATTAAGGCGGGGGCGGACAAAGGGTTTGCCTTCGGTTTTGGCGCCAGTGTGGCTTTGAACGACATTCATGGGGATACGGTTGCCGAGGTGGGGAATTCTGATATTAAGGTTAAGGATAAATTTTCCGTGAATAGTGACGCCTTCCACAAAAACAAAAATGTGGTTTTCAGCGGCGGTCTGATGGTGAACACCAGCGTCAATGCGAACGTGTCGGTGGGGGCTAATGCGGTGGTTTCCGATAATGAAATCGGCGGCAAGACGGGGGCCTATCTTAATAATTCTGATGTCAATAAGGGTGTGAACAGCTCCGGTGCGGTGGTGGACGTAAAGGCCAATGATAAGATTGAATTGGATTCTACGGTGGCTGATGCCCAGCTTATGATTAATGTTAATTTGAATCCTGTTGCACCCAATGTGGCTCTGGCGCTGGGGGCCGGCGAGCTTCTTGAGGCTTTGAACAGGGATACGGCGGCAACTGGGACCGGAGGAACGGGCAAGCATAGAGTAATAAAGCCCAAACAGATA
>JAKSOM010000017.1 GCA_024405585.1 Acidaminococcaceae bacterium
CAATTCAAACATATTATACACCCTAAAATTATTTTGTCAAGAGTTTTTTAAAAAATTTTTCTATAACTCTCTTTCTGTCTGCTGCCCCTAATCACTATCACCCTATCTAACATAATAGTTTATCACTGCAGATAGGAATACGTTATCGTTTTCCCTGGCTCCCATTGTCACATCGCTGAACAACATAAGGTTTTCCTTTTGCTCCACCGCTTTCATAAAGTCCAACAACTGTTGACACTGGCCAATACAGGCAATCTGTATGCTACCTGATTTGAAGGCCGACTTTTGGGAAGAGGAACCATCGGGCTGAACAATCAAATTCTCAATCCTGACATTACTCATAGTAGCCAAAGTGTTAATATGCAAAAGCAGATTGTTAGCATCAATGCTTTTAGGCAACTCTTCATCCAAACGGTTAAACTCCCGCTCCAACTCCGCCCTTCTGGCCGCAAAGTTGCCATATTGTTGCTGAAATCTTCTTATCCCCGTCAGACGGTTTTTCAACATCTCCGCCTGGGCAAAATTACCCCTGGCACCAAAAAACAAAAACAGCCCCAATGTAGCAGACAAAAGCACAAAACCAGCCACACTGCCCACAAAATAGCCCAATTCTCTATTTTCTTTGAACCAAGCCCTCAATTTATTTGACATTTACGCCCTCTCCCAGTTTGATGTTTACGGTATAGTCAAGAAACCCGTCATTATTGTTTTTACCGGTGCCAATGGTCACTTTGGAAAATCTGTCCACCCCGTTCAAATTCTCCACAAAATGTTTCAGCTGCCTGATGCCCTTCACCCTACCTTCCAGCACAATCATTTCAACTGCTTTGCCCTTTTCCCGTATTTGCTGTGTGCGTAGAATATTTATTTCACTGTTGTATTCCGGCATACCATCCAAAATCTGTTCCACCAGCTCCGTGCGGAATTTGTTACTGCCTAAAATTTGCTTTTTCAGCCCCTGCAGATTTCTGATTTGTCCGCTTTTGGCCAAGTACAAATCATACTGTTCCTGAATATTCTGCATCCCTTCCAAAATTTTGTTGAGGGTATAAACCCGGTGGCAGGAAAAACCGTAGAGAGCCGTCAAACCCACAAAGACAATCCCTGCCACGATAACAATACCTTTGACGGCAATCAGGTATCTTTGGGACTTTAACTGCTGCTTTTTGCCGTTCTGCAACAACAAGGCAAAATTGATGTCATCTTCCCTCCCTGCTGCCACATGAGCGGCGTGCAAAGCGGGCCCATATACATCCTCTTCACCGGAGGCATTGTTCTGCCGTAGGGGTACCATTGCCAAAAGTTCCCCGCCCAATTTTTCGGCATAATTCATGTTGTCATCAAAAATGTCCTTAGCCAACAGGCCAACACCCACGTCATTGTTCGCCAATCTGTGCCAAGCCACCCGATATTCCTCCGGATTTTTGCCCCAGGACACCTGCATTTCGTTATGCAAAAGCATCAGCATTTCCTTGTCGTTGACATTGCGAATCGGCAAGGAATATTCCTCAATATCAGCAACCGCCAGGGCCACCCCGTCAAAAGAAAAGGCAGGGAGTTCCATGCCTTTATACAGCACCTTGATATCCCCGCCAATTTCCACTATGACATAGCGAATACCCTCAGCACAAAACTCTGCACCAAGAATTTTTTTATTCTGTTGTTTGTGCCAAAAACCGAACATTATTCGCCGGACCCTGTCCCCCCAGTAGTTCCTCCGGAAGAAGTGCCATCCACCAATTTGTAACCATTAAAAGTAACGGTGCCGCCGTCGTATTTGCTGCCGCTTACCGTGCCAGTGGCGCTATCATACGTAAGAGCATTTCCCTTAGCGTCTTTGAACTCATCCGTATTGATATACTTCTCCTCAAACAATTTGTTCAAATTCGCAGGATATTCACCCTTTTCCACTTGGTAAAGCTGTACCGCCTGACCGATACTTGTCAGGTCATTGCGCAATTTGCTGTCAGCCACCTTGCCATAGGCACCCTTGATGGAGGGTGCCATAAAAGTAACTATCACGCCTATCAGGGCAGCCGCCGCCACCACTTCCAACAAACTAAATCCTGAGTGTTTTCTCATTTTTTCTCCTCAATCTCCTTTTGCAATTTGGCAATAAATTCGTCAATTTGCATGGAGCCGATGTCCCCTTCACCCCTGTGGCGGACATTCACCGTACCTTCTTCCATTTCCTTGTCGCCAACTATGAGCATATAGGGAACTTTCTGCACCTGGGCCTCACGAATCTTGTAGCCCAGTTTTTCGTTCCTATCGTCCAGTTTCGCCCGAATGCCCAATTCAAAGAACTTGTCATAGAGTTTCTTGGCATAGTCCCCATGCTTGTCCGTAATGGGTAAAATCCTAACCTGGCAGGGTGCCAGCCATACAGGGAATGCCCCCGCATAGTGTTCAATAAGAATACCGATGAATCTCTCGATGGAACCATAAACGACCCTATGAATCATTACCGGACGATGTTTCAATCCGTCTTCACCGGTATAAGTTAAATCAAAGCGTTCCGGCAACTGCATATCCAGCTGAATGGTACCGCATTGCCATGTCCTGCCAATGCTGTCCTGCAAATGGAAGTCGATTTTGGGCCCATAGAAAGCACCGTCGCCTTCATTGATAACATATTCCAGACCGAAGTCCTCCATAGCCGCTTTCAGGGCGTTGGTGGTCCTTTCCCAGGTCTCCAAAGAACCCATGGAGTTTTCCGGACGGGTGGAAAGTTCCGCATGATATTTCAGGCCGAAGGTTGCATATACTTCGTCAAAAAGCCGGATGACATTTTGGATTTCATCCTTAATTTGGCTTTCCATCATGAAGATGTGGGCATCATCCTGAGTAAAGCAACGTACCCTAAAGAGACCATGCAAAGCGCCGCTCAATTCGTGACGATGCACCAGTCCCAATTCACCGGCACGGATGGGCAATTCCTTATAAGAATGGAGATGCTGTTTATAGACCAGCATGCCGCCGGGGCAGTTCATGGGTTTGACAGCATAGTCACCTTCATCAATCTTGGTGAAATACATATTTTCCTTGTAGTGGTCCCAGTGTCCGCTTCTCTCCCACAGTTCCCGGTTCAGAATCATGGGGGTTTTGATTTCCTCGTAACCGTAACGGCGGTGTACCTGCCGCCAATAATTAATTAGTTCGTTCTGGATAATGATGCCGTTGGGCATAAAGAAGGGGAAGCCGGGGCCTTCATCCAGAATGCAGAACAAATCCAATTCCTTGCCCAGTTTCCTGTGGTCACGCTTGGCCGCCTCTTCCAACATATGCAGGTATTGGTCCAGATTTTCTTTGCTGTCAAAGGCAGTGCCATAAATGCGTTGCAACATTTTGTTTTTCTCGCTGCCACGCCAATAGGCACCGGCAATGCTTTGCAACTTGAAGGCCTTAACCTTGCCCGTGCTGGGGCAATGAGGACCTGCACAGAGGTCAGTAAAATCACCCTGTGTATAGGTGCTGATGATGGCGTCCTCAGGCAAATCGTTGATGAGTTCAACCTTGTACTTTTCATCCTCTGCGGCAAATTTGGCCAGGGCCTCCGCACGGGGCAGCTCACTCCGCTTCAGAGGAATATTCTGTTTGACAATTTTGGCCATTTCCTTTTCGATGGCCGCCAAGTCCTCCGGAGTGAAGGTATGCTCGCTGTCCAGATCATAGTAGAAGCCGTTCTCTATGGCCGGACCGATGGCAAACTTGACACCGGGGAACAAATGTTGGATGGCCTGGGCCATCACGTGGGATGCGGTATGCCGAATGGCATGCAATCCCTCCGGAGTATCCGGAGTGACAAACTCCACCTTGGCATCATGATCCAGAGTGTCGCTCAAATCCCGGTTCACCCCATCCACCACGGCCAAGAGCGCCTCTTTGCCCAGTTTCTGATTAATTTTCTTGGCAATTTCTCCAAGGATAATCCCAGGAGCAAATTCCTTAACACTTCCGTCTTTCAGTGTGACTTTCATTTTTCCCTCCTAAATATAGCAACGCACAAATGCTTTTAGCGTCGAAAAATTCACCGCCCATTATCATACTCTTTATTTCGTCCATTGTAAATATTTTGCAGGCAATAAATTCATCTTCGTCCGGATGCTGGTTATGGGCCGTCAGACCCTTGGCCGCAAAAAGATGAATGATTTCATCACTGAAGCCGGGGGTTGTGGCTATGGGGAACAGATATTCCCACTCTTTGGCCTCGTAGCCCGTCTCCTCGCTCAATTCCCGTTTGGCGCATTCCAACAGGTCCTCCCCCGGTCCCTTGTCCAGTTTCCCTGCGGGGATTTCCCACATCACCGTACCCAAGGGGTAACGGCACTGTTTCACCAGCACCACTCGGCCATCTTCCAATATGGGCACCACCGCCACCGCTCCGGGGTGACGAATATATTCCCTGTCCGCCGTCCTACCGTCCGGCAGGGTCACGATGTCTTTTTTCACTTTGAGCAGATTCCCCTGAAACACATCCTGTGTAGTGGCCTGCACCTCGTCCAGGGCCGGCTCATGAAATTTTTTTATTTGCATTTTCCAGTAGTTCCTTTGCCGTCTTCAATGCCGCAGCCGATTTGTTGCTGCCCGCCGCCATTCTGGCCAGTTCCCCAATCCTTTCATTTTTGTCCAAAACCTTCAATTCAGTAATAGTGCGGTCCGCCTCTGTCCGTTTTTCGATATAAATGTGCTGTTGGGCAAAGGCGGCGATTTGAGGCAAATGGGTAATGCAAAGCACCTGATTGTGTTCCGCCAAAAGGGCTATCTTTTCCGCCATACGCTCCGCAGTCACTCCCCCAACTCCCGCATCAATTTCATCAAAAACCATAGTACCCACATCTTCCCGGGTCAGAAGCACAGTTTTCACCGCCAGGGCCACCCGGCTCAATTCGCCGCCGCTGGCCACCTTCCCCAATTCTTGGGAGGGTTCACCCCGGTTGGCGGTGAAATAAAATTGCAGTTGGTCCCGGCCGAAGGCACCCAGTTCCCCTTCTGCAATCCGAATTTCAAAATTCCCTTCAGGCATTGCCAAATCCTGAATATGACCAGTAATTTTCTTACCCAGTTCCACAGCAAAAATTTTGCGTATCTTGGTCAGTTTGTCCGCAAGAAGATTTGCTTTTTCTTCAGCTTCCTTCACTTCTTTTTCCAGTTTGGCTATGCTGGCGTCAATGCTTTCCAATGCCGCCAATTTTTCAGCGGCCATATCCCTGTAAGCCAGGATTTCACACACGTCCCGACCATATTTCTTTTCCAAATCATATAACAAATCCAAACGGCTCTGCACCTCATTGACCCGCTCCGGATTGAAGTCAAAGCCATCAAGATAACTGCCCAGCTCCTCCCTGGCATCATCAAGGGTAAGCCAAGCGCTGTCCACACTGTCATAAATGCTTTGCAGGGCAGGGTCAAATCCCAAGGCATATTCCAACTCCCGCCGGGCCGCCGCCAAATTGCTAAGGCAAGCCCCTTCTCCATCCACATAGTTCCGGACAGCGTTGATGGAACCGATAATCTTTTCCCCGTGTTGCAATATTTTGGCCTCGTCCCTTAACTTTTCCTCTTCACCTTCCTGCAATTCGGCCTCATCAATTTCTTCGATCGTATGTCTGTAAAGCCCCAAAAGTTGCTCCCGGTTCCGATTATCCTGCAGCAATTCCTCAAGGGCCCCCTTCGCCTGTTTCAAACTCTGATAGGACTTTTGGTAGTTCGCAAGGCAGTCACTCGTTTTCTTGCCACCATAGGCATCCGTCAGAATCCGGGGCATATCCTGATGCAACAGGGTCTGATTTTCATGCTGGCCGTGAATATTAACCAAAAGATTCCCCGCCTGACGCAAAACCTGCAAAGGCACCTGCACCCCGTTGATGGTAGCCTTGGATTTGCCCTGGGCATTCACTATCCGCTTCAAGAAAACCTCCTCCTCCGAATCAATGCCCTGCTCCTGCAAAAAAGCATCCAAAAGAGGATTGGTCGTATTGGTAAATATAGCCTGCACCCAAAAACCTTCCGTACCGGAACGGATAAAATCAGCGTTGGCCCGTCCGCCCAAAACCACCCCAAAGGCATCCACCAGAATGGACTTTCCAGCACCGGTTTCACCGGTAAAAACATTGAACCCCCGGCTGAAATCAACCCGGGCATCCTCTATCAAAGCAAAATTGTGTACCTGCAAACTCACTAACATAATCTCAGCTCTTGTATTCTTTCAATTTCTCCAAAACCGCTGCCTTGCATTCTGCAGAACGCAAAGCCAAAAAAACCGTGTCATCCCCGGCAATGGTGCCGATAATTTCGGGCCACTTGGCCGAATCCAAGGTGAAAGCCACAAAATTTGCCGCTCCGGGCAAAGTATGCACCACCACCAAAGCATCATTAGCCACGGTACCAGTAATGCTGTTTTGCAGGTTCTTCTGCAATTGGGATTGGCTTACCTGCTGGTCACTGTTAGGACAAACATAGTGATAACTGCCCACCCCATCATGCACTTTGAACAACCGCAGTTCCTTGATATCCCTGCTCACCGTGGCCTGGGTAACATTTTCACCCCGTTCCAGCAGCAGTGACGTAAGTTCTTCCTGCGTGGCAACATGATTCTTAGTAATAATTTCCTTGATTAAACTCAAGCGTTGTCTCTTCATCTGCTCACCTCGTCAATTTTTCCTGCCAGGAATCATAGTAATTCTGTGCGGAAACCCTAAGAAGCTGCATAACATAGGGACTTCTCTCCACCTGCACTATACAATCATCCGCAATGGGGCCCACAATCTTGCCGTCCGACTGGAGTACAAGTTCCTCCCCATCCCGCTCCGTCTCTATTTCCACCACTTCATCCAAGGGAATAACCAGAGGCCTGTTCCCTAATTCGTGGGGACAAATGGGAGTGATGACCATCACTTCCAAATTTGGGTGTACCAATGGCCCCCCCGCACTCATAGAATAAGCCGTGGAACCGGTGGCAGAGGCGACTATAATGCCGTCCGCCGCCAAATAAGCCGATTTCTTGCCGTTAATGCGCATCAGGTAATGGGCCATTTTGGAAATCTTCCCCTTTGAAACCACAATATCATTCAAAGCATGAGTCTCGTGCAAAATCTGCCGGTCACGGAACACCTTGGCCGAAAGCATTCTTCTTTCTTCAATAGTGTAATAGTCCCCGCTCAGCATTTTCAGGGCGCTGGGCAATTCCCCATGCCCCACTTCCGCCAGAAAACCCAACCGGCCGAAATTCACGCCAAAGGCAGGCATATCCACCTGTGCCAAAAGTTCCGCCATCCTAAGCAGAGTTCCGTCACCGCCCAAAGACATGAAGGCCTCAATATCCTGGAAGGTGTCCTCCTGCCCCGGAGTATAGGACCTGGCATCGAACTCAGCGGCAATATCCTCCGGCAAGAAGGGCGTAAGTCCGGCCTGACGGACCAACTCCACCACATGGGGCAGATTTTTCTTCACCAACTCTTTTTTTAAATTGGGGTATATGCCCAAATTTTTCATTTTTCACCCCCATGACTTGCTTCCACTACCTTTTCCACAACCGCCCCAGTCACTGTATCCGTACCTACTTTCCGGGCATAAAGCAGGTACTCAATATTTCCTTCAGGCCCTCTGATGGGACTGTAGTCCAGCCCCGCCGGTACCAACCCCATCCCCCTGACAAAAGCCAAAACCTTTTCAATAACTTCTTTGTGGGTGGCCGCTTCCCGCACCACCCCTTTTTTCCCCACCTTGTCCTTGCCCGCTTCAAACTGGGGCTTGATGAGGGCCATAATAAAACCCTCCTCCTTCAGCACCCCCGCCACCGCCGGCAAAACCAAATTCAAGGAAATGAAAGCCACATCAATGGTAGCCCCATCCACCTTTTCACCCAACATTTCCACAGTAAGGTTCCGTACATTGGTCCGTTCCAGGTTCACCACCCGCCTGTCCTGACGCAACGCCCAGGCCAACTGGCCGTAACCCACATCCACCGCATAAACCTTGACCGCCCCGTTTTGCAAGGCGCAATCCGTAAAACCGCCGGTGGAAGCCCCAATATCCGCAATAACCTTGTCCTGCAAATCTATGGGAAACACTTTCAGTGCCTTTTCCAACTTCAGCCCGCCCCGGCTGACATAGGGAATCCTGCTGCCCAAAATCCGGATGGCAACATCCTCTTTAGTAGGGGTTCCCGGCTTATCCACCTTCACTTCGTTGACCAGAATGTTTCCCGCCATAATCTCCGCCTGGGCCCTGGCCCTACTTTCAAAAAGTCCCCTGTTCACCAGAAACACATCTAATCTTGTTTTAGCCATACCGTCACTTTCCTGTATATTCCTGCTCCGTCCAATTGCAAATCCCTGAGCAACAGATCCCTTCGTCCATGGGTAACAAATTCGTCCCCCACGCCCAAGGAAAGCAACTTGGTCTTATTCAAACAACCATGCCTGTTCAACAGTTCCACCACCGCAGAACCCACTCCGCCCCGCAGCACGCCTTCTTCCAGCGTAACCAAATGACCGTACTGGGCCGCCTGTTGCAAAATCAGTTCTTCGTCCAAAGGTTTGGCAAAACGCAGGTTCACCAAACCGGCTTCTACCCCGTCCTTAGCCAACATTTCCACCACTTCCCCGGCTATAGGAATCATGCTGCCAAGGGCCAAAAAGACAATCTGCTTCCCTTCACGAAGCACCTCACCCTTGCCAACGGGCAGAATTTCCCTCTCCGTCATGATCACCCCCATGGCCCTGCCCCTGGGATAGCGAATGGCCACCGGCCCGGACAACTGCAGGGCGGTGGCCAGCATATTGGCCAACTCACCCTCATCCTTGGGTGCCATCACCACCATGTTGGGCATACTGCCCAAGTAGGCAAAATCAAACAACCCGTGATGGGTGCATCCGTCATCGCCCACCAGCCCGGCCCTGTCCAAGCACAGGATTACGGACAAATTCTGCAAACAAACATCATGCAAAAGATTATCATAGGCCCTTTGGGCAAAACTGCTGTAAACCGCCACCACCGGCCTCAACCCCCTGGCGGCCATCCCTGCAGCCATGGTCACTGCGTGTTGCTCCGCAATACCCACATCAAAATACCTTTCGGGATACAGTTGGGAAAATCGTTTCAACCCCGTACCGTCCGGCATGGCTGCCGTAATGCCCACAATCTTTTCATTCTCCCCGGCCAACGAACAAAGTGTATTGCTGAAAACTTCCGTATAGGTAGGAACCCCCGAAGCATCCCGTATAACCTGGCCGGTTGCAACATCAAAAGGACCGGTACCATGAAAGGCGGCAGGATTTTCCTCAGCAGGCAAATAACCCTTACCCTTCTTGGTCAGGACATGCACCAACACGGGGCCATCCATCTTCTTAGCCCCTTCCAAAACCTCAACCAACGAATCAATATCATGCCCATCCACCGGACCCAAATAAGTGAAACCAAGTTCCTCAAATACGGACATGGGCACCAACAAATACTTAACGCTGCTCTTCAGACGCCGAATCATCCCCAAAACACTTTCACCGATACCGGCACCCTGCATCAATTTGGCCAAATTATTCTTCAGCCGGTTGTATATTTCCCCCGTCCTGAGGGAATTCAGATATTCGCTCATGGCACCCACATTCCTGTCGATGCTCATCTCATTGTCATTCAGCACCACTATCAGTTTTTTATGAGCATTGCCGGCGTGGTTCACCGCTTCAAAGGACAAGCCTCCGGTCATGGAACCATCCCCGATAATAGCCACCACATGATAATCCTCCCCTGCCAAATCCCTCGCAACGGCCATACCCAGGGCAGCAGAAATGCTGGTACTGCTGTGCCCCGTGCCGAAAGCATCATGCTCCGACTCCGAAATCTTAGGGAAGCCGCTCAAACCGCCATATTTTCTGATGGTTTTGAACTCCTCCCTGCGACCGGTAATAATCTTGTGCACATAACTCTGATGACCCACATCAAAAACCAGTTTGTCCCGGGGGGAAGAGAAAACCTTGTGGAGGGCCAAAGTCAGTTCCACCACACCCAGATTCGGTGCCAGGTGGCCCCCATTTTTGCTCACCATATCAATAATATACTCCCTCAGCTCCCGGGCCAAGGCATCCAATTGCTCCCTATTCAGTTTCTTGATGTCCTCAGGGGAATTGACCCCCGGCAAAAGTTTTTCCGCCATCCGTTTTACGCCATCTTCAACATATCCGCAATCTCACTCAGCAACCGGGCATCCTCCCCGAACATTTCCAAACACATCTTGGCTTCCGCCAAAGTTTTGTCCAAAAGGGCCTTGGCACCTTCTTCTCCATAAAGGGTGACATAGGTGCATTTGTTATTCTTCTCATCGCTGCCAGCCGGTTTGCCAAGTTCCACCGTAGTGGCCTCCACATCCAAAATATCGTCCCGAATCTGAAAAGCCAGCCCAAACAAATCCGCAAATTTTGTTAAGGCCAAAAGTTGCTCCGGCTTGGCCCCTGCCAAACGGGCCCCGCTCCGCACCGCCGCAATAAACATAGCCCCCGTCTTGCCGCTGTGCAAAGTACGCATTTCTTCAGCGGTAAGGGTCTTGCCCTGCGCCGCCAAATCCAGGGCCTGCCCCCCAACCATACCGAAATTTCCGGCACACATGGCAATTTCCCTGGCCACTTCCACCAGCACATCCCCAGGAACATTCTTCTGCTCCAACATCACTTCAAAAGCCAAAGTCAAAAGCCCGTCACCCGCAAGCACCGCCATGGCCTCGCCGTACACCTTGTGACAGGTGGGCTTGCCCCGGCGCAAATCATCATCATCCATACAAGGCAAATCGTCATGAATCAGTGAATAAGTGTGAATCATTTCCAAAGCCCCGGCCACCGGCAAATAATTGTAGCCCTTCTTCCCCAAAACCTCCGCCGTAGCCATCAAAAGAACGGGCCGCAGCCGCTTGCCCCCTGCGGACAGGCTGTAGCACATGGCCTCATCCACCTTGCTGATGCCCTTCTTTCTGGTCCTCTGCTCCAGAAAATTCTCCACCAACTTTTTATAACCGTCATACTTCTGCTGAAAATCCATTCATTTCACCCCGACAAAACTTTTCCAGGCATAAAAAGCATTGCCCACCGCCCCGTCGCAACTGTATTCCGCTCTGGCGCAATGCATGGCAACACCGGCCCCGGACAAAATCCCTTCACACTCCGCTTTTATCCTTCGGTTGGAGGCAACCCCTCCCACCAGCAAAACATCCTTCACCCCGTATTTCTGTGCCCCGTTGGCCAACATCCTGCCAAAGGTTTTGCCCAAACAAACCTCCGTAGCCAAAGCCACCTCCGCGCCCTCGGCCCCTGCCGCCAGTTTCCGCAGGGCATTGGTGGCGGGCCCGCTCAAAGAACAACTGCAACCCTCCACACTCACAGGCACCTGCAACTCCCCCTTGGCAGATGCGGCCAGACCTTCCAAAGCCGGGCCCGTGGGGAATTGCAAATCCAACGCCACACCCACCCGGTCAATGAACTGTCCCGCATGCAGGTCCCTGCTGCCCCCCACCGGCTCAAGCCGGAACCCCTTGCCTTCCCCCTTGACAAGAAGCACATCCGTAGTGCCGCCGGAAGCATGCAACATCAAAAAATCCCTTTCAGGTTCCCAACAGGCGGACCAAAGCCCCGCCTGCAAATGGTTTTCCTGATGGCTTTCCAAGAATAAAGGAACATGCAGTGCCCTGGCCAGGGAACGGGCCGTCCCCAAACCCACCAAAAAAGCCGGCATATAACTTTCCGCCTGGGATCTGGGCTTCTCACTTACCCCGATAGCGGTAACGCTGTATTCCTCAGGAAGTACCGCTTCCAAAAGGGAAGGCAAAGCCCGGGTATGTTGAAAAACCATCTCACTCTGCATCAGGCCGCAGCCACCCCGCTTGACCTTCAAAATCTGCCGTCTGTCTTGAAGCAACTCCCCCCTCTCGGAGAAAACCGCCACACTGGTCGTATAACAACTTGTATCCAGCCCAAGAAAAACCTTCATTGCCTTGCAATGGAACCCAAAATCCCATTAATAAATTTGGGAGAAGCATCATCACAATAAACCTTAGACAACTCCACCGCCTCATTGATGGCCACAGCCGGTTCCAACCGCTCTTCTTCCCGGGCGAACTTCATCTCATATATGCAGATACGCAAAATAT
>JAKSOM010000170.1 GCA_024405585.1 Acidaminococcaceae bacterium
CCTCTTTGCCCCCCTGGGATTCGGTTCCTGGCAGGCCAGTGCGGCCCTATTGACCGGTCTCACCGCCAAAGAAGTCACCATCTCTACCCTCAGCGTCCTCACCGGTGCCAAGGACGCCCCGGATCTGGCCAAAATATTCCCAAATCCTTCCAGCGCCTATGCCTATCTGACCTTCATACTGCTCTACCCGCCCTGCGTGGCGGCCATGGCGGTCATCCGGCGGGAACTTAACTCCACCTGGCAACTGCTGGCAGTCAACATCTACCAAATTGCCGTGGCCTGGATTATGGCCTTCATCGTCTATCACATTTTCTAAAATTTAGCACCACAAAGCTTACACCGCCAAATTGCAACAATTTAACACATTGGCACATTAAAAAAAGCGGATACCCACAAAAATCTGCTTTTTTTCTTGCACAGAAAGGTATTTTGTAGTATTATGCCCTTCATCTTAGGTCTTTGACCTCTATATACGAAAGGAGTTCTATCGTGGAAAGAGAAGGTTTATCTTCGCGACTTGGTTTCATCTTACTTAGTGCAGCTTGTGCCATTGGCTTGGGCAATGTTTGGCGTTTTCCATTCATCACCGGCAAATATGGCGGAGCGGCCTTTGTCTTAATATATCTCGCTTTCCTCGTCTTTATGGGGCTACCTGCAATGGTAGCGGAATTCAGCGTGGGCCGTGGCTCCCAAAGGAGCGCCGGCGAATCCTTTGACCTCTTGGAACCCAAAGGCACCAAATGGCATCTGCACAAATATGGTGCCCTGGCCGGCAATGTCATACTGATGATGTTCTACACCACAGTCACCGGCTGGATTCTCAACTACCTCCACCACATGGTCCAACGCGACTCTGTGGCCCTCACCCCCCCACCAACCGGCGCTACCTTCGGCGGTATGCTGGGTGACCCCACCACCATGGCTGTCTGCATGATTCTTGTTACCTTGGCAGGCTTCACAGTTTGCTATATGGGCGTACAAAAAGGTGTTGAAGCAGTCATCAAACCCATGATGCTCTGCCTCTTCGCATTGGTACTTCTGTTAGCCATCAAATCCTGTTCACTGGACGGTGCGGCCAAAGGTTTGGAATACTACCTGGTTCCCGACTTCCAGCGCCTCTTTGATGCCGGCATCGGCGAAGTGATCTTTGCCGCCATGGGCCAGGCCTTCTTCACCCTCAGCTTAGGCATCGGTTCCCTGGCCATCTTCGGCTCCTACATCGGCAAGGAACGTTCCCTGACCGGCGAAGCCCTTTGGGTCATCGGCCTGGACACCTTCATCGCCCTCACCAGCGGCCTCATCATCTTCCCCGCCTGCAGTGCCTTCGGCGTAGATGCGGGGGCAGGACCTGTGCTGCTCTTCATCACCCTGCCCAACATCTTCAACACCATGGCTGGCGGTCAATTCTGGGGAGGCCTCTTCTTCCTCTTCATGTTCTTTGCCGCTTTCAGTACGGTTGTTGCAGTGTTCGAAACCATCATTGCCATCGTCAGCGAAATTTGGCATATCGAAAGAAGAAAAGTTATCCACTTCATGTGCCCCTTGCTCATCGTACTGAGTTTCCCCGTAATCTTCGGATTCAACATCTGGAGCGGCTTTGAACCCTTGGGCAAAGGCACCTGCGTTTTGGATTTGGAGGACTTCATCATCTCCAACAACCTGTTGCCTTTGGGCAGCATGGTCTATATTCTCTTCTGCACCTCAAAATGCGGCTGGGGTTGGGACAACTTCATCAAAGAAGCCAACTTGGGCAACGGGCTCAAATTCCCTGTAGCGGTAAGGGGTTACGTATCCTACGTCCTGCCCATAATATTCCTCATCATCTTTGTACAAGGTTACTTTGCAATGTTCTGGAAATAAACCATTACACAAAAAAGCCTGCTGAAAATTCAGCAGGCTTTTTTTTATAACCATCTGTAGTGTACCCCATTCTTCGTACAATTTATATCTTAGTGGTAGATTTTTCTACGACTATATGATATCATTTTTGCT
>JAKSOM010000171.1 GCA_024405585.1 Acidaminococcaceae bacterium
ACTAATGCAGATTATATTGGGGTATCGGGAAAGAATACGGTTAATGCTGGCAGGAACCTGACTTTGCTGGGCGGTACGCTGAACAAAGTGATTGGCGGCAAGGGTAATGTGACCATCGGCAACGGCACTGATGCCGTC
Source organism: Acidaminococcaceae bacterium (assembly GCA_024405585.1). GTDB lineage: Bacteria > Bacillota > Negativicutes > Acidaminococcales > Acidaminococcaceae > Phascolarctobacterium_B. Next base: position 139 of record JAKSOM010000171.1, read on the forward strand.
ACGATGGCAGTTGACCCTAATTTGTTCACCAATACCGGTGATTTGACGGTGGCGGACAACAGTACTTTGCAAACCAATGTTACAGTGAACAGAAAAATCAATGGTGGCGGCACCGTGGAACTCACGGATAATGTGACAATCACTGACAGGGTTGAGATAAACCGGTTAACAACAAACGGTAAGATTATCACCGTTGGTAATGACAGCAAGGCCGGTTATGTTGACGCCAAAGAAATTCAGTTAAAAGGCGGTATGATTTTCCTTGACCCGATTTGGAAGAATGGCGTTGGCGTAGAGGGTGCCACTCATGTGGCCACCCAAACCGCTGATTTGGACGGTCACTATGTGGTGGGCCGGAACTCCATCCTGACCTTCGGTACGACCAATGAGAATGGGGATGTGCAGTTCAAACTGAGCGGCTTGAAATGGGGTCAAAATGATATTTCCGCCGCAACTTATGTGGCGAAGAATATCAACGTCAGTGGCGGCTCCCTGACCATAGACGGCAGTCTGACCGCCCCACCCACGGCACCGGCAAAGGGAACCGTGAATATGGCGGAAGTCTTTATGCCAAGACCGATTGGGGTAACTTGCGGATTACTGCGGATGCCACCTATACCCATGGCAAAAATAAACTGAGTCAGAACGGTATTACTGCGGATGCCAAGACCGATACTTTTAGCGGAGGTTTGATGTTCAAATACATGGCAAAATCAGGAATGAGCAAAATTGGGCCCTTTGCCGGTATACGCTACATGCATATTGATGGTAAGGATTACACCGACAGCTTGGGTGTGAACCGTGAAGCAGACAAAATCAACAGCATGGTGGTACCCGTAGGTTTGGAATACACCGGTGAATTCAAGATGCCGAAGAGCGAATGGACTTGGAAACCGGTGCTGATGGCGGGCTATCTCTTCAATATTGGGGACAGAAGCAATGATATGTTCCTGCGTTACAACGGGGCTATGGACACCTTTGCTTATGATTTGGTGGATAAGGGTGCTTTCTTTGCCAGAGCTGGCATGAACTTCAGTAACAAAAACTTTAATTTTGGTTTGGGGTATGACTATACAAAGAGCAGTAACATCGTTAATAACAAATGGAACTTCAATGTGAACTACAACTTCGGCAACAGCAAGGGCCTGCCCTACAAGTCCGTCTTACTGGGTAAGATTGACCTGTTGGAAAATGCCAACAAGGAATTAAGGGCTGAAAATGTGGAACTGAAGGCCAAAAATGTTCAGTTGAAGGCAGAAGTTGCAGAACTGAAAGTTGAAAACGAAAGAAAAGATTTGAAGATTGCAGAATTGGAAGCATTGCTGGGGATGAGGGCGTATAAATAATGCGGAATGCGTAATTCGCAATGCGGAATTATGGTAGGATGTTCCGGTGATTAAAAATTAGATTTCAGGTGTCAGGTGTCAGGTGTCAGGTTTTAGCTTTTAGGTTTTAGGTGTCAGGTGTTAGGAAAGTCAGCAGTGTGCGAACTTTTTCCGCCCCAGGCGTGGGGCGGGGGACCACACGAAGTGTGGTGGTGGGGTCGCACACTGCGAGTTAGAAGTTATAAGTTAGAAGTTAGAAATTATGGAAATATGTTCCTGTGATTATAGCATCAAGTAGTAAAAGATTTTAAGCTTTACTATTATTGCCGGAAGAGAGCGACCCTCCCACCAGCCACCGGAAAACTGACGCTGGTCCCCCCTCCCACGCCTGGGAGGGAAAAGTCAGCAGTCAACAGGGTTCAGCCATCAGCCAACAGCCAACAGGGTTCAGGAAAGTCAGCAGAGTGCGAACTTTTTCCGCCCCAGGCGTGGGGCGGGGGACCACACGAAGTGTGGTG
>JAKSOM010000172.1 GCA_024405585.1 Acidaminococcaceae bacterium
ACATTTGGAGCTGGGGGTGAAGGAGGAAAATGGCAAACTCAGCACCGCCTACGCCGCCTGCAAGCGTGATATTAACGAAAAATTGCATGAGATTACCGCCAGTGACGAAAAATTTGATCGGGAACTGCGGGAATTGCAGGAGGCGGAATTTCTTGATGTGGATAAAATGGAAAACCTTTTGCAGGAATTCGACAAGGTGGATAACGCTTTGACGGCCAAGTTCAACGGGGAAATACAGCGGCTGCATGCTAAGGAAGTGCAGCTGAAATTGGATTTGGCCAAGGCCGGTGAGAGGGAGGCAAAGGAGCAGAACCTGGCCCGTTTGCAACGGTCAAAGCAGGATTTGGATGCTGCGGCAGCCAAGGCCCAACAGGAGGCAGAGAAGGCCGGGGAGGCCATTGCTTTCTTCATGGAGTTGAGGGAAGAGTGGCAGAGGGTGGAAAGCTGCCTGAAGGATTTGAACAATATTAACGAAGGATATCGCAGGTATTTTAAAGCCAAACAGGAGGCGGAGGGGATGGATGCCCAAATCAAGCGGGCTGCCGACACCGTTTTGGAAAAACGCAAACACTATGACCAGATGTATGGCAGATTTATCAAATCCCAAGCGGGGATTATTGCCAAGACACTGAAAGAGGGTGACCCCTGCCCTGTTTGCGGTTCAGTGTTTCATCCGGCTCCTGCGGTTTTGGGAGAGGATTCCTGCACTGAGGAGGATGTTGAGTGGGCGGAGAAGGATTGGAAAGATGCGGATGCCAAATACCATCATATTCTTGGTAACAAGGAAAAAGCAGAACAGGTGAAACGGGATACTTTGCAAAAATATTTGGAGCTGGCCACGGAGTACTATGGGACGGATTTGGGCGATGATGTGGAGTTGATCAATCAAAAAGTTGTAGGTGATAGTCAAAAACAATCCATCGTTAAGAAAGAAACGGAAAGAAAAGGCAGGGATAAAAAAGCCGAACTTGGCATGAAAGCGGAAGAAAACGTGGAGCAGTTTCAAGTTCGGGTGCAGGAGACGGCCGTTAGAATCAGGGAACAAACGGCCAGAATCGCCGGCCAAATCAAAACTTTGCAGGATGAATTGGCCAAGTTGGGCAACCAGCTGAAGCCGGATAATATTTCTGAGGAAATAAAGGAAAATGACCTGGCAATTAACGGGGTCAAGGAGCAACTGGAAAGGGTGCAGGCAAGGCAAACTATCAACAAACAGGCCATCAGAAGCATTATGCAAAAGCAGGAGGAAATGAAAAAAATTTCCGCACAGTTGGCAGAAATGGATAATCTCTATAAAACCTTGAGCGGTAATTTGAATACTGCCTCCGCCGCCAAAATTAGTTTCGAAACCTACATGCAGCAGGAATATTTTGACAGGATTTTGGCTTATGCCAATACCCGTCTGTTGAAAATCAGTCGCAGCCGCTATAAATTGGTGCGGAAGGATGAGGGGGACTCCAAAGGCAATGCCAAGGTGGGATTGGATATGAACGTACACGATTCTTATAGCGGCAAGGAGCGGAGCGCCAATTCCCTGTCCGGGGGTGAAACCTTTATGGCATCCCTGGCCCTGGCATTGGGCATGGCGGACGAGGTGCAGACCAGCGCCGGCGGCATTCACATCGACACTATGTTTATTGATGAGGGTTTTGGTTCTCTGTCCAAAGATTTTTTGGGTACGACGGTGGATGTGTTGAACACCTTGGCTGATAACAGCCATTTGGTGGGCGTTATCAGCCATGTGGATGAATTGAAAGAACGGATTGAACAACAGATTGTTGTTAGCAAAAATCCTGAAGGATATTCAACTATCGCAGTGGAGGTGTAGAAACAAATATGTGCGTCTGAGATGAATTTTGGCCGTACAACGGAAAATTTTAAAAAAGTGCTGTCAAGCATTTTCGAAAATGTCCCAAAAATGACTGATTATTAGCCCCGAATCA
>JAKSOM010000173.1 GCA_024405585.1 Acidaminococcaceae bacterium
GGTTTTGACGCTTTGATTCCCTCCGTACAGACCAAGATTATTGATTGTGCCATCTCCGGTATGACCATTACCGAAGCCCGCAGCAAGGTGGTTACTTTCTCCGATTCCTACTACACTGCAGGCCTCAGGGTTATGGTTATGAAGGATAACGACAAGATTAAGTCCTATGCTGATTTGAACGGTCAGAAGATTGCCTGCCAGATCGGTACTACCGGCGAGAACAAGTCCCGTCAGGTTCCCGGTGCCACTGTGACTGCCTTCAATACCAATACTGAAGCGGCTATGGAATTGGTGGCTGGCGGTGTTGATGCGGTTATCAATGATGCCCCCGTGGTGGCTTTCTTCCTGAAGACTCCCGCAGGCAAGGACTGCAAGGCGGTTGGCGAGGTTTTGGAAGCGGAAGAATATGGCATCGCTTTCAATAAGGACAATGTTAAGCTGATTAAGGCCGTGAACAAGGCCCTGGCTGCCATGAAGAAGGATGGTACCTACGACAAGATTTATGCCAAATGGTTTAACTGATAGTTGCTGTTGAAGCATGGTCCCCGCGGCTGCTGCTGCGGGGATTTCTTATAGGAGAAGATTATGGATTTTGAACTTATAAAACAATCGGTACCGGTGCTGTTGCAGGGCTGTGGTGTAACCTTGCAGATTACCGCCATGGCGGTGTTTTGCGGGTTTTTGATTGGCGGTATAGCCAGTATCGCCCGTCTGTGCAATATTCGGGCATTGCGGATTTTGGCCAAGTGTTATATTGATTGCATTCGTGGCACTCCCCTTTTGGTGCAGATTTTTATTGTGTATTTTGCCATGCCGTCTTTGTTGGGAGTCCGTTTTGAAAAGTTTTCTGCGGCGGTCATCGCCTGCTCTGTGAACAGTGGCGCCTATGTGGCGGAGATTTGCCGTGCCGGGATTCAGAGCATTGACGTGGGACAGATGGAGGCGGGCCGCTCTCTGGGGCTTTCCTGGTGGCAAACCATGCGGCATATCATTTTGCCCCAGGCCTTCAAGCGGATTATTCCCCCCTTGGGCAATGAGTTCATTGCCATGTTGAAGGATTCCTCCCTGGTGTCTGTTATCGGTTTTCAGGAGCTTACCCGTTCCGGCCAGCTGATTATTGCCAGGACTTACGCTTCTTTGGAAATTTGGACCTGTGTTGCAGCCATGTATCTGGTTATGGTTTTGGGTGTGGCCCGCTTGGTGGGAGTGCTGGAAAAGAGGTATAAGACCGATGGAAAATAATGTGATGATTAAGATAGAAAATTTGCATAAATCTTTTGGTGATTTGCAGGTTTTGAAGGGTGTGAATTTGGAGGTTCATGAGGGGGAAGTGGTGGTTATCATCGGTCCCAGCGGCGGCGGCAAGTCCACTTTGCTCCGTTGCGTGAATTTTCTTGAGGATCCCACCAGTGGCAGTATTACCATTGACGGGGAAAAAGTTACCCATTCCAATCATCCCAAGATTAATGAGATCCGCAGGGAGGTGGGTATGGTGTTCCAACGCTTTAATTTGTTTCCCCATATGACGGTGTTGCAGAACCTGATGCTGGCCCCCGTGAAGGTGCGGGGCATCAGCAGCAAAGAGGCCCAGGAGACGGCCATGAAGTATCTGACCAAGGTGGGACTAGGGGAGAAGGCCAATGCCTATCCTGAGATGCTCAGCGGCGGCCAACAACAGCGGGTGGCCATTGCCCGTTCCTTGTGTATGAAGCCAAAGGCTTTGCTTTTTGACGAGCCCACCAGCGCCCTGGATCCGGAGATGATCAATGAGGTTTTGGATGTTATGAAGAGTTTGGCCAGTGAGGGCATGACCATGATGGTGGTGACCCATGAGATGGGGTTTGCCAGGGAAATGGCGGACAGGGTGTTGTTCATCGACAGTGGTAACATTCAGGAAGAGGGGGAACCCAATGCCATGTTCGACCATCCCAAAACGGAAA
>JAKSOM010000174.1 GCA_024405585.1 Acidaminococcaceae bacterium
TTTGCCATTGACTTCAAGGGTGAAGCAGGCATGGTTGATAAAATGAAATTTTGCAGTCATAAATGCACCTCCTCAAATTTACTATATACAATTATAGCAAAATAGAGTAAAATAGTCACTATGAGAAAATATGTTTTGTTTGTGTTTTTTAATTTAATTGTTGCCCAGTGTTTTGCCGCCGGTGCTGGTAATGGCAGGGTAAAACAGGAACTTGGGCAGGAAGTTGTGGCAGCCATCCAATTGCCGGAAGTTCCGCCGGTGGTGGCGGGTATGATTGAGGGGGATGTGGTACCCCATACCGCCATTAAGGTTGCGCCCAAGGCAAAGGTTGAGGACAATCGGGGGCCTGAGCCGAAGGTGGCGGTTCCCAAGCCGGTGAGGGAAGAGAAGATTGATGCAGGAAAAATTAAGACTGTCAATTTTGGCAGGTTCAAAATACCTGCGGATTACAAGACAATCAAGATACTTGGCAAAGCAAGGGTAAGCAGGCAGCAGGCCCTGCGTTATTTGCGCAAGAACGCCTCCGGCCGGGTGCAGCTCAATTGCAGTGCCCAAGAGATTGTGGATTACTATTATGATGAAGCGGAAAGGGAAGGGGTACGTCCGGATTTGGCTTTTTGTCAGGCCATTTTGGAGACGGGCAGCTTCAGTTTCAGGGGTACGGTACGTCCCAACCAGAACAATTTCTGCGGTTTGGGAACAACCGGCAAAACGGTCAAGGGTGCCAAGTTTGCCACTGCCAAGGAGGGGGTCCGGGCCCATATCCAGCATCTGCTGGCCTATTGCCAAAAGGATGAGCCGAAAGGAAAAGTTATAGACCCGAGATATGATTTGGTGCACAGAATCCGTATGCAACGGGGGCTGATCACCAATTGGTACGGTCTCAACGGCACCTGGGCCATGGGTGCCAATTATTGTGAAAAAATTATGGCGCATTACTATGCCATGCTGATGATGTGACAGGGCGTAGGAGCGGTTAGGGAAGGAAAAGCGGTTTATGCATATAGTTTTGGTTGAGCCGGAGATCCCCGCCAACACCGGGAATGTGGCCCGGCTTTGCGCGGTGACGGGAATACCGTTGCATTTGGTACGGCCTTTGGGGTTCAGTGTGGATGACAAGCATTTGAAAAGGGCCGGTTTGGACTATTGGGATATGTTGGAGATTCACTACTACGACAGCATTTATGAAGTGCTGGCCAAGTTTCCTAATTGTGCCAAGTTTTTTCTGACCAGTAAGGCATCAAAAAGTTATACCAAGGCGGAGTATACTGAGGATTCGCTTTTGATTTTTGGCAAGGAGACCAAGGGCCTGCCTGAGGAAGTCCGGGAGCGGTTTCCGGAGGATTGTGTCAGAATCCCCATGATTCCCGGAGCCAGGTGTTTGAATCTGTCTAATTCCGTGGCGGTGGTGACCTATGAGGCCCTGCGGCAGCTGGGAAAATTGGACCAGGCTGATTTTTTAATGAAAAGATAAAATCTTAAAACTTAAAGTTGTGGTAGGATGTTCCGGTGATTAGATATAATGCGTAATGCGGGATTCGTAATGCGTAATTATGGTAAAATGTTCCTGTGATTATAGCAGGGAAAGTTAGGGGCAGTGCGGTCTTTTTCCGCCCCAGGCGTGGGGCGGGGGACCAGCGACAGTTTTTCGGTGGCTGGTGGTGGGGTCGCACACTTGTAGTTAGAAGTTGCAAGTTAGAAGTTATAAATTTCGGTGTAAAGTTCCTATGATTATAGCATTAATTGGCAAATGGATTTTAGTTTAGTTCTTCAATCGGAGAGAGCGACCCACCCCGTCTTGCCATTCTATGTTCCTATAGGCAATCCACCCCGCCCACGCCTGGGCGGGAAAAAATAGTTGGCATTTAGCGGACGAATGTTGTATAATGAAAGTGGACACGGTAAATAGTTACAAAATAAAAGAAGGAA
>JAKSOM010000175.1 GCA_024405585.1 Acidaminococcaceae bacterium
TTCTTGTACGTAGCTGCCGGCAGTCTTAAAATCAAATGGGGCAGCCACATATTTGTTGGTATTGAAAATCTCCCTCAAAAGCCCCTGCCGCTCCTTGGTGGATTTTTGCAAAATCTGGGCAAACTTGCCCTGAGCAATCATCACTATCTGCTTGAACTGCTCCACATTCAAGCCCAGTATTTCCCTGATGAGCCGGTTCACTTCCTCAATTTTCGTATAAGTATTGAATCCGTCCGTAAACTCCACCCGGGCATTATCCGTAACCTTGCCCTCACCCTTCTTCTTGGCCCGCTCATAGGCTGGTTTGCGATAGACGGAGTACTCCTTGTCGTCACAACGGAAACTCGATTTCACATAGGTTTCCACCCCGTCATCCAACCCCATGGTCCTGAGCATTTCCGTTTTCCGCTCCCCGCCGGAAACCTCCCCAAAAAGAGCATAGCAAATGCCGTCAAAAATGAAGGTTTTGCCGCTGCCGGTTTCGCCGGTGACAAGATAGATTCCTCCCTCCGCAAAATTGGTGAAATCAATGGTAACCTTGCGGGAATAGGGTCCGAAGCCCTGCATTTCCAAAACTAAAGGTCTCATGCCTCCACCTCCTCACCTAAATACCTGGCCACGATTTTGAGCTGGGATTCTGAGGGCCCATGTCCGTTCTGTTTCTGATAAAACTCCTTAAAGTGATCCAAGGGGCTCATCTGCACCGGAGTGTAATCCTCCTCATCCTTGGCCTCAATGGTTTCACCCTTATAGGTAAAATACAAAAGATTAGGAAAACGTGCCCGTAACTTGTAATAGGCATCCACAATCTCATTCCTGTCCGTCAGCTCAATCCTTAGATAATCAAGGGTGGATGGCTGCCCCATAATTTGGGCAAAACTCCCCTTCCAGGTGTGCAATTCATGCAAAGGCCGAACGGGGAAAAGGGAAATCTTGCAGGCACCCTCCCCGTCCATATCTACAATAGTAATCGTATTTTTATTTTCCTCTTCATTAAAAGAATACTTCAACAAAGTCCCCGGATAACGAATCTTATCCGCAATTTTTTGGGCACGATGAATATGGCCCAAAGCCACATAATCGAATTTGCCGAAAGTATCCGGACTGATGCCATCCAAACCGCCAATAGATATGGTCTCGGAATCCCCCTTTTGCGCTCCGGTGACAAACTGATGGGCAAGCAAAATGTTGCGGCTGCTCCGTTTCACGTCCATATGCTTAATCACCAGCTTCATGGCCTCATCCATGGTCTTGGGCTCCTTCTCCTCCGGATAGGCACGCTTCACCTGGCTCTTGGTAACATAGGGAAGCAGATAGAAATTCACCTTGCCATATTTGTCCTGACGGGAAAAGCTCTCTACTTTGCCGTGAAAGGGTTTGGAAAGATAATAGCCGGCATTCTTGAACAGCTCCGAACCGAAGCTGAGATGCTCCGCACTGTCGTGATTACCGCTGACCGCATAAATAACCACATCCATATTTATCAACTCGGTCAAAAACCAATCCAAAAGCCCCATGCTCTCGCTGCTGGTCTGAGTGGAGTTATATACATCCCCCGCTATCAGCACCGCATCCGGCCCCTGGAGTTTCACCACATCCAAAACCTGCTGCAGCACAAATCTTTGGTCCTCATATAAGTTTTTGGCATGCAGATTTTTGCCAAGATGCAAATCCGCCAAATGAACAAACTTCATACTGCCTCCTACGAAAAAAGTTTACTTTTTCCCCTCAATCTGCTATAATGCCACCGATTAGGCGGTGTCCCTTTCCTGCATCAAGGAAGGGGGTGATATTATGACCGATTTTGAAATTATCTCAATCATCCTGATTGTCATAAACATGGTCGTCATGGTATTGCTCCATGTAATGGAGCTGTTTCTGAATAAAAAGAAATAACCGC
>JAKSOM010000176.1 GCA_024405585.1 Acidaminococcaceae bacterium
TGAAGACGGCGACAGCCTTTATGCCGTTACCCTGCATACCATGCGCCATACTTTCGCAAGCTGGCTGGCTCAATCCGGCAAGGTTTCCCTCATGGAACTGCAAAAGCTCATGCGCCATGAAAATATCAACATGACCATGCGTTACGCCCATTTGTTCCCGGGGCAGGAAAGCGAAAAGCTCTCCATTATAGGCGACATGCTCAAATAGCATCGCTACTCGTCACCCATGAATGGCAGGGTTTCAATGCGGCCAGAGGCAACATATTCCTCAAACTCGGCCCGCTCGTAAAAGACGCGTCGCCCAAGGTTGGAATAGTGAGGCCCAACGCCAATACTGCGCCAATACTGAAGCAGTTTGGTGGGGAGGCCAAATTCCAGGGCAATATCCTTGGGGGCAAGGTATTTTGACTGTGGCCTGATGACCACGCCCAAATCTTCCTTCAAATCGACAATGGCAGAGCGCACGGCCTCACAGATGGCCTTTTTTACATCATCAGGCGTTGTCACTATCAGCGTTACTGGTGCATTGTTCATGGCATTTTCCTTGTTCAAGCAAATACAGGGCAAATTGGCAGCTCATTTGATGCAAAGTCATGCATTTTGCCTTGATGCCCATACGGACAATCTGTTCCTCAAGCGTGGCGTCTTTGATTCCCAGAATATCCATGATGTGGCGATTTTTGTTTCCGGCAATATGCAGGTCGAGTATCAGGCATTGTTGCCACGAAAATTTCCTCACTTGGCTCGCGTATGCAAAAATACTCTTTTCCCCAAGTGCCAAATGGGCTTCACTGGCCGCAAATGTGCGCAACTTGCCTGAAATACGGGATTTGATTTCATAAACGAACCAGCGTTTTTGCCCATGCTGGAGGTGTATGTCCCTGGCAGTCAGGTTGTTGGCAAAAAAGCTCCAAAAACCACTTCTCCTTTGCAGTAAAACAGACCATAGCTCACCTCCAAATGGGTTAGTTTGGTTTTTTCTACCGCAGGAGGAGGCGAAAACTTGTCCGGGTAAATACGATGCCAGAAAATTTTTTTGGGTGTGGCCGATTGGGGGAAAATCCTTGCCAATCGGCCATTGGCAGTTATTACAAGCCAAAAGTCAGGGCGCAGATTGCCAGCCCGAACACGAGGCAACAAAGCGGCGGCACGACCTGCTTGCGCCAATTCAAAGTCCCTTCCGAATACGATTTTCCAGCCATTGCCCCAAGGCCCAGACCGGCAAGCAGGCTGGCAATGCCAACCAGAACGCCCACGGGCATTTTGAGCAGCAGTGCCGGGGCATGGCTTTGGCCGGAACCTATACAATAACCTGCCCACATGGTCAGACTTCCATATAGTATAAGGATGGCGACCATGCCCATGCCCCAGACCAACCATGTTTTGACAGGTTGGATTTGAGGCATGGACAATGAGTTTTGGGCGCTGGTCAATTGCTTTTCTGCGGCCTGCTTCAAATCTGCCACGATCTGCCCCGCAGTTTCCCGGATTTGTGCCGGCAGGGCTTCATAAAAAGTGCGCTGGTATTCCATAGCCACGAGCAAGTCCCAGATGGCGTCATTGTCCGAGACCTGCAAAATTTCTTTCACGCGCAGATACCGTTCCTTCTCCTCCTGTCCAAGCTCACGGCCCAGGATTGTTTCAATCCTGTTGAGTAAATCGCCTGCCATATTTTATATCTCCCCCAATGCCTCTCCAAACATGGCGGAGAGGGTAAGTTTCCAGCGGCGTAATTCTGCCCTGTCGCCAAGGGGCATTTCCTTCATGGCCAACCAAATAGGTAAACGCTGGCAATAGAGCTTGTCCGCCACCCTGTCACCAAGGGCGGGAAAATCCAGAGTCTGGCCTTTTTTTTCTATAATCT
>JAKSOM010000177.1 GCA_024405585.1 Acidaminococcaceae bacterium
CATGGTCAACATGTATGGCCGCCGCCTCTTTCAAATGCGTCTTTCCAAGAAGGAACTGGCCTTCGTGGGTCGCTCTGACAAGGAAAGCATCGCCAGAATCAAGGAATTGCAAGCCACGCTGGGACCTGACCAATGGCAGGATCAGTGGCTTGTGGAATGTAACGCCGTCTAGGAGGTCTTATGAAAATTGCGACATTGGTACTGATTGCAACCCTGACTCTGGCTCCGGTGGCCCATGCCTACACGGTGTCCTGCACCAACTGCTCCAATACGGCCATGCAGGCTCTGGAATACGCCCTCAGTTCACAACAACTCGCCAATTTGAAACAGGCATATGACCAATATGTTGAACAAACGGCCAAACAGCTCCGTATGGTACAGCAGAATGTGGAGCAGTATGCGAACATGGTACAAAATACCGTCCTACTGCCTGCCAACATAGTCAAAGAGATTTCAAACGAGCTTTCAAAGCTCTCTCAAATCACAGGCACGCTCAATACCATCCGGCAGGATGTCATGGGCATGTCCAACGTCTTTGATGAATTGTATCGCACACAGGACGAGTTCAAGAATCTGGCAAATTTGCCATCGGAACTGCTTTCTGGTGGCGGCAGCACATACAATAGCCATTGGGATAACTGGTCAAAACGGGTTGATACCGCCACACAGGCCACTTTCCAGCTTTCGGGCAAACAGCTCAAGGAACTGGAAGAATCCGGTCAGCTTGAGTCCTACATCAACAAATTGCTCTCCACTCCCGATGGGCAGCAGCAGGCGCTCATGGCGGGCAACAATCTGGCCGCCATCCAAATTCAGGAATCCCGCCAGCTACGGGAACTGATTGCCACAAAATTCCAATCTGACCTCGCCACACAGGAAAAATCTGAAAAAGTTGGCCAAATGTCGGAGGAATTGCACCGGCAAATGCTGGATGGGCAAGACAACATCAGCACAAATTCAAAAGCTGACCCGTTTTGAGGTGTGCCATGCGGCTTGTTCTCCTGATATTGCCCCTGGCTTTGCTCATACCAGATACGGTTTTTGCCGCTGACGGCACGCTCGTCTCGGAAATTGTGAACGAGTTTCACAAAAATCTGTCCAAGTATGAACAGGTCATGCTTAAATACGCCAAAATACTGTTCTACTGGTGCGCCGTTCTGGAAGTTGCGTGGCTCGGTATCAAAGCATCCCTTGGCACTGCCCAGATTAAGGAATCCATCAAGGATTTTTGCATGGTTCTGCTGGCAGCGGGATTTTTCCTCGCTGTCATCAACAATTACCACACATGGACGTGGAACATAATCAATGGCTTGAAAGCCATTGCCGGAGAGGCAACCAGTCTTTATGACGCGGCTGACAAGCCGTTCACGGTCGGTCTTGAACTGGCCAAAACTGTATTTGCCAAAACCAGCTACACCAGCCCGTTTGACTCCATAACCTATGTTTTGGCCGGAATGGCCATACTCATATGCTTCGCGCTCATAACTATGCAGGTCATCCTCATAAAATGTGAGTGCATTGTGGCCGTCTGCGCTGCCGCCATATTGCTTGGCCTTGGGGCATCGGCGTTTTTCCGTGACTATGCCATCAACACAATCAAATTCATTGTCAGCGTGGCTTTCAAGCTGATGACAATGTACCTGTTGCTCGGTGTAGGCATAGGTTTTCTGTCTCAACTCCAAATTGCGGACAATAATTGGCTGCAAATTGGTGTCACAATATCCTTTTGCATCATTTTCTACTGCCTTGTGCAGACTCTCCCCCAGACTGTGGCGGGGATCCTTACAGGTTCCCATTCCGGTGACGGTGGCGGTGGTTTTGACCTGGGCCTCCCACGCGTTGCCCCGGGGGCTGGC
>JAKSOM010000178.1 GCA_024405585.1 Acidaminococcaceae bacterium
CCTGGGACCCGTCCCCGTGATGCACATCCGTACCCACCACTGCGCTCTTTTTCACCCCGTAAACGCTACGCAAATACTCCACCATGATGGCTTCAATATTTACGGTACAAAAACCCCGAATGCCATGAACAATCCGCATGGCATGATGTCCCGGAGGCCGCACCAGGGCAAAGGCCCGCTGCACTTCCTTCTTCATCACCGCATCCGCCGCCACCAGACAGCCCCCCGCACTGGTCAAATGGGCCGGGGTAATCAGCCGTGGGATATTGGGAACCCCCACATGGGCCCTCTGCAAATCCTCAATTTTGGCAATCCTGGGCCGGTATTCCTTAATTTCCTCACAATCGAACAGCCCCTCCTCCTCCAACTGGTCACGGGTATAAAGCAGCCGTTCCTGCCGCTCCGGATGCCCCGGTGACAAATACCAGTCAAAAGCCGGGAAGAAAGTCAAACCAAGTGTATTCTTCATCTGTTCTCCCCTCCCTCAATCCTCAATTTTTCATCTTCAATCTTCAACTTCATCAGTATTCCCGGTTTCAACTGCATCCTAAGGTTGATAATTTCACCGCTGTCATAATAACCGTGAATTGTGTTGAAAAATTCCTTGCTAATAATCTCCACTTCCTGATCCGGCAACTCCCACCTTGCCGTTTGCTTCAACAGATACTCCGTCAAAATCTTTTGGGCCTGCCTCATGCCGAACCCGGAAGGCAGTTTGTGTTTCTCCCCTTCCTCCGGAATCAAATAAAATCCCTCCGTAGTATCCGCCCTAAGTCCGGCGCTCAAAGTGGGCTTGCTCAAAGCCGCCCCCACAGCGTTGGCCACCATGGCCCCCTCAGGAATATCCACCGGCAGTTGCATGGCTTCACCCAGGGCATCTATCAGGCCTTTGGCTCCGCCTCCCACCCCTACCAAAAGTTGGGGAACAAACTCCGTACCCCTGAGCACATCCTCCACTTTGTACACCGGTTGTACGGACCATTCATAAAGCATTTGTTCAATAGTTTGTCTGACAGTCCCCACTGCCGCCCGAACAATCTTCTCCGCCTCCGCTTTGGCATCCCCGAATTTGGCCAGGGCCAGCAAAGATTTTTGAGCATCACCAAAACAAGTGCGACCGGTAACAATAAGGGCATCCCCCAGTGTGGGCTCCGTCCCTCCCAGAGCCGCAGCCCGTCCCTGCCGCTCCGGACCCACCTGATAGGAACCGTCAGGATTTTTTCTAATGGTGCTGTCCCCTCCAATTCCCACACTCCGCATATGGAAGGTCCGCACTGCCGTAGGATAACCCTCCACCACCGCCCCTTTCCTGGCCATCAGGGGCTTGGCGTTTTCCCAAAAAGCAATGTCCGTGGTTGTCCCCCCAACATCCAAACTTATGGCATTGACTCCGGGGGCAACCAGGGCCTCAATCCCCAATACACTGGCACTGGGCCCTGTAAAAATCGCCTCCACCGGCTGCTTAATGGCCTCCGCCAAAGGCAGTGTGCCTCCGTCCGCCTTCAGTATAAAGACCGGAGCGCCAATGGAACGCCGATGCAGGGCGGTCTCCACGGCTTTAGCAAATTTGCCGAAAAGCTCCGCTGTGGCCGCCGCATAGTAAGCCGAATTAGTGCGGCGGACAAAATTCAACTGACCGTTCAACGTACTGCCCCGGAACACCGGGCTGAACCCCTGCTGTTTCAGCTGAGCCGCCAGCTCCTTCTCCAAAATTCCGTCACGAACAGAAAATTTGCCGCTCACCGCAGCGGCCCCATGCCCCTTGATATTCAAGAAATCCTGACGTTTGTCCCAATCAACTTGGGCGGTACATTTGCCCCGATGGTCGATATAACCGCTAAACTCCAAG
>JAKSOM010000179.1 GCA_024405585.1 Acidaminococcaceae bacterium
AACAGTCCGGTAATTCCCGCAGGTACGCAAAAGACGATCATGGGAATTTGAATCCACTCTGAGGGAATAAAGGCAAGCATCTTGCGTTTTGAATGCAGTTTCCAAGAAGCGATTCCCAAAAATACAAAGTCAATGATAATCTTTGGCAAAATGCTGAAGACGCACCACTGCCAAGGGCAATCCAGCAGCAATACGCACCAGGGACTGACAAACATCCAGATGTAGTAAGTATAAATCAAAGTCAATAGCAGGATGTACGCCTTGCTTTCGTAGCTGGTGCCGTTACTGCTCCAGCGGGCTCGCTGGTTAAATAGTTGCTTCCAGGTGTGAACAGGTGCAGTTTCAATGACGGCGTCCTTATCCAGATTATAACAAACCTTGGTCCCGGGAATCTTCATCATCTTGTGGATCAGCATATCGTCATCGCCGCTACTCAAGTTGATCAAGTCTCCAAAACCGCCCACCTGAAAGAACAGTTCCTTTTTGTAGGCCAGACATGCTGCGCTTGCTACAATGGGGTGTCCCCAGCTAAACCCTGCCGCTTCCATGGCGGTGTAGCCCAACGTTTCCAGCTTCTGGTAAAGATGGGGCATGGTGCGGGTCCCGTTATTTTGCTTGGGACCTTGCACAATGCAGATGCCGTCCACAAAGCGTCCCGCCATGGCGGTAATCCAGCTCTTGCGGGGAATGCAGTCGGCATCCATGGTGAGCAAGACATCGAACTTTGCAATTTTAAAAGCGCTTTCAAGGGCTCGCTTCTTGGGACTTGCGATCTGGGGGAGGTTGGGGTCCAGGGATAAAACCCTAAAGCGAGGGTGGTCCGCCGCAAACTTTTCCAGGATTTCCCTGGTGGAGTCCGTGGAACGGTCGTCCACGCAAATGACTTCCCATTCGCCCACATAATCCTGGACCGCCAAAGCCTCCAAGGTTCTCTGGGCAAATTCCTCTTCGTTACGCATGGGGACCACGACCGTCACGCTGGGGGTGGCCTTTTCTCCTTTGTAACGATGCGTGCGGATAATTCCTATTATAAAAAATAGGAACAGGAACGCATATATACCTGTCACGCCTGCTATGATTAATCCGCCCATAGTAGCCGCAAATTTAAGAAAAAAAGGATTTGGAGTCTAGTCGGAACGACCTATGGTATAATCAATTTGCTAATTTCGTTATAAATCATAATTCATAACTCGTAATTGTCATGATTCATCCTTCCGCGTATGTACATCCCTCTGTAGCAATTCCCCAGTCCGCAACAATTGGCCCCTGGTGCCTGGTTGACGCTGGAGCAAAAATTGGGGAAAACGTAGTGCTAGAAAGCAGGGTCCATGTCTATGGACATGTGAGCGTCGGGGACAATACCCACATCTACGATGGAGCCGTCCTTGGAGCTCCCCCTCAAGATTTAAAATATGCAGGGGAACCTACCCGTTTGGAAATCGGAGAGTCTTGCACGATTCGGGAATATTGCACTCTGAATCGGGGGACTGTACAGGGGGGCGGTTGCACCCGTGTGGCTGATAACGTTTTGATTATGGCCTACTCTCATGTAGGGCATGACTGCCAGGTTGGCTGCGGGGTGGTGATCGCCAATGGTTGTCAGCTGGGCGGTCACGTTCGTATCGGGGAGTACGCCACTATCGGCGGGGTTACCGCCATCCAGCAACGTAATCAGGTGGGTGCCTACGCCTTTGTGGGCGGCACTTACAAGGTGGACAAGGATGTGCCGCCTTGTACAAAGGCTTTTGGAAATCCCATCAGCTACAGCGGCTTAAACCTTCACGCCATACGCCTCCATCCCGAAGAATTTACCGAGGAACGCATCGTGGCTCTAGAACGAACCT
>JAKSOM010000018.1 GCA_024405585.1 Acidaminococcaceae bacterium
ATTTGGGACATTTTCCCTTGTGGTATATTGGGACATTATCACTTGTGGCCCATACGGGCCCTTTTTATTTTTATAAAAACACTTGACTTACGGGGTGTGTATGCGTATAATGTTACTCGCGTCTTTTGTACATCTGATTTCATTAGCCCCGAATGACGGTGGGGGAGGCGTTTTTAAGAAATCTAAATGGAGGAACTAAGGATGAAATCTTTTATGGCTAATCCGTCCAACATCGAGCATAAGTGGTATGTTGTGGACGCAGCTGATAAAACATTGGGTCGCCTGGTAGTTGCCAAGGTTTTGCGCGGCAAACACAAACCTACCTTCACTCCCCACATGGATTGTGGCGATCATGTTATTGTTGTCAATGCAGCGAAGGTTGCTTTGACCGGTAAGAAGTTGACTGACAAGGAATATTTCTCCCATAGCGGTTATCTTGGCGGTGACAAGTATGTCAAAGCCGGGGATATGCTGAAGAAGTTCCCTTGCCGTGTTGTTGAGATGGCTGTTAAGGGCATGCTTCCCCATAACACCCTCGGCAGTAAGATTTATACCAAACTTCATGTTTACGCAGGGCCTGAGCATCCTCATGCAGCGCAAAAACCTGAAGTTATGGAAATTGATGTTCGTTAATCCGGGAGGAAAAAGAAATGGCAGAAAAAGCAATTTACGCAGCGACCGGTCGTCGCAAAGCATCTGTTGCCCGTGTACGCATGTTCCCGGGTGATGGCAAGATCATGATCAATGATCGTCCTTTGAACGAGTACTTCGGTTTGAAGACCATGGAGCTCATTATCAACCAACCTTTGGAAGCTACCGATACCAAGGGCAAGTATGATATCGTTGCCAATGTGTATGGCGGCGGTTTCAGCGGCCAGGCCGGTGCTGTCCGTCACGGTATCGCCCGTGCTTTGTTGAAGGTTGATTTGGAGTACCGCGCTTCTTTGAAGAAAGCAGGTCTCCTGACCCGTGATCCTCGCGAGAAAGAGCGTCGCAAATACGGCCTGAAGAAAGCCCGCAAGGCGAGCCAGTACAGCAAGCGTTAAACTTTACGATCAAACCCCGTTTCCACGGGGTTTTTTCTTGCATAGACGGCTGATTTTTGGTATAATATTTCAAGAGGTAGGGAACAATGCTTAGAGTAGAAAATCTTAGTGTGGCCGTTGAAGATAAGCTGATTCTGCGGAATATAAATTTGCATATTGCACCCGGTGAAGTCCATGTGCTTTTTGGGCCCAACGGTACCGGCAAGTCCACTCTTTTGGGGACTGTTATGGGGTTTGAAAGGTTCAAGGTTTTGGAGGGCAAGATTTATTTTAAGGGCAAGGATATTACCGGTTTGCCTTGCAACGAAAGGGCCAAGTTGGGCCTGGGGATGATGATTCAGCGTCCGCCCACGATCCGGGGGCTTTCTTTGCGGAAGATGGTGGAAATTTGCGGTGCCGCTCCGGCAGAAGTTGAGGAGCTGGCACAGCTTATGGATATGGAGAATTTTTTGGACCGCAGTGTGAATGAGGGGTTCAGCGGCGGGGAGTTGAAACGGGCGGAGCTTTTGCAGCTGATGGCCCAGAAACCTGAGTTGCTGCTTTTGGATGAGCCGGAAAGCGGAGTGGATGTGGAGAATATTGCTTTGGTGGGGAAGGCCGCCAATAGGATTTTGTCTGACAAAAATCACGCCGCCCTTATTATTACCCATTTGGGAACGGTGTTGCAGTATGTGCCTGCCACCCATGCCCATATTCTTTATGAGGGCAGGATTACCTGTCAGCAGGATGCACCCGGTGAGGTGCTGAAGTGTATTGAGAAGGACGGTTACAGCGCCTGTGCCTGCAAGTGTTGCATCAGCCGGTGCCAGGAATCCCAGTGCGGCGGCGTTTGTCTGAAAGGTTAGAAGATGGATAAGCAGTTGTTGACGAAAATAGAACAGGTGGGTTATGAACAGCAAGGGCAGCGGGCTGCGTCTTTTGTGCAGAGCGGCGATGCGGTGCTGGAAAGCAGTGTGGGGCAGGAACAGCCCCTGGTGCTGATGCCCACCGGCAAGGCGGCGGCAAGGTTTCCGGAGTTGGTGGAGAAGTATTGGTGGAAGGCGGTGGCCAGGGATACGGATGAATATACTGCGGCTACGGCTGCTGCTCCGGAGGAGCAGGGTTATTTTGTGCATGTGAAGAGGGGGCAGAAGGTCGCCTTTCCTGTGCAGGCCTGCATTTTTTTGAATCAGAAAGGGGCCAGCCAAAAAGTTCACAATGTGGTGATTGTGGAGGATGGGGCGGAGTTGAATATGATTTCCGGTTGCGCCAGTGACAAGGAGGCCTTGGAGGCGGAGCATTTGGGAATCAGTGAGATGTATGTGGGCAAGGGGGCCAAACTTACTTTTACCATGCTCCATGCCTGGGCACCGGGAATCAGGGTGCGGCCCAGGACTACGGTGCTGGTGGATGAGGGTGGTACCTACATTTCCAATTATATCAATATGGAGGGGGCGGAGGATATCCAGATGAACCCCCTGACCCGTTTGACGGGGGAAGGGGCGGTGTGCCGCCTGAATTCCGTGCTGGTGGTTCCCAAGGGTTCCCATATGGATGTGGGGGGCAGGGTGATGCTGGAGCAGCAAGATACTAAGGCGGAAATCATCACCAGGACCATCTGTTTGGGGGGCGAGGCGATTAACCGGGGCACTTTGGCGGGCAAGGCCAAAGGGGTGAAGGCACATTTGGAGTGCCACGGGCTGATGTTGTCGGAAGAGGGTTATATCAGTGCCATTCCCCAGTTGGACGCTTTTACCAATGATGCCCAGATGAGCCATGAGGCGGCGGTGGGGCGTATTGCTCCGGAGGAGATTGAATATCTGATGGCAAGGGGGCTGGATGAGGAGGAGGCCACTGCTATTATCGTAAGGGGATTTTTGAATGTGAATATTGAAGGTCTGCCTTCCGTTCTCAGTGAAAAAATAAGGGCCGCATTGGACAGTTTTTCTTTGCATAAGTGATTTGGCAAAAATACAGTTTTATTTGTGTTGCGTGATGTTTTTTGGTTAGACAGGGGCAAATGAGGATGCTTGTGACTGAAGTAATTTTTGGTCGCAAGTATTTTTATATTGCCGGTATCCAGGCGTTTTTTGTTGACATTTCGGCTTTATATACCTATAATATAGTATCTATGACTATGCATGCAGTGACTTATGAATTGATAAAAGAGTGTCCGAGGAGCGGGGCCAGGTTGGGAAAACTCCATACTCCCCACGGAACTTTTGATACCCCCATGTTTATGCCGGTGGGGACCCAGGCCACGGTGAAAACTTTGACTCCGGAAGAGTTGTACGATATGGGGAGCCAGGTGATTCTTTCCAATACCTACCATTTGTTCCTGCGTCCCGGTGCGGATTTGGTGGCCAAGGCCGGGGGTTTGCACAAGTTTATGAATTATAAGCGGGGCATGCTGACGGATTCCGGCGGGTTTCAGGTTTTCAGTTTGGCCCAGATGCGTAAGATTACGGAGGAGGGGGTCAAGTTCCGCAGCCATATTGACGGCAGCCCCAAGTTCCTTAGCCCTGAGGCGGCAACCGCTGTGCAGGAAAAATTGGGTGCGGATATTGCCATGGCTTTTGATGAATGCATTCCCTATCCCAGCGATTATGATTACACTATGAAGTCCACCCTGAGGACCAGCCGTTGGGCCCAGCGGTGCCAGAAAGTGCATAGGCGGGAAGACCAGAGTTTGTTCGGTATTGTGCAGGGCGGTATGTATAAGGATTTGCGGCAGTTGAGCGCCCGGCAGCTGGTGGAGATGGATTTTGCCGGTTATGGCATCGGGGGCCTGAGCGTGGGGGAGGAGAAGCCCCTGATGTATGATATTCTTGGCCATACCACCCAGTTTCTGCCCAGGGACAAGGCCCGTTATCTGATGGGTGTGGGTACGCCGGACTGCATAGTGGAAGGGGTGAATTTGGGTGTGGATATGTTCGATTGCGTGTTCCCCACCCGGGTGGCCCGAAACGGCACCGCCATGACCCGCAGGGGGCGGCTGGTGGTGCGGAATGCGGCCTGTCAGGAGGATTTCAGTCCCATTGAGGAGGGGTGCGGCTGTTACACCTGCCGCAATTATTCCCGGGCCTATATCCGGCATTTGTTCAAGGCGGAGGAGACCCTGGCTTTGCGGCTGCTTTCCATACATAATTTGTATTTTCTGCTGCATTTTACGGCGGAAATCAGGGAGGCCATTGCCCAGGACAGGTTCCCGGAGTTCAGGGAGCAATTTTTGAGCAATTATCTTGATGCGTGATTTTGAAGGAGGATAATAAAATGAGTGAGCAAACTTTGCAGATGTTGCATATGGCGGCGCCAATCGTATTGATGGGGGCATTGTTCTATTTTATGATTTGGCGTCCCCAACGCAAGGAGCAGAACGCCCGTCAGGAGTTGCTGAACGGGTTGAAGAAGGGTGACGAGATTTTCACCATTGGCGGCATGTGCGGCAAGATTGTGGAATTGACGGAAAAAACCGTGGTGCTGGAGGTGGCGGAAGGCGTGAAGGTTACCTATTTGCGTACTGCCGTCAGCGGCAGGCAGAGTGCGGTGAAGTAAGGAGGCAGTTGCTTTGAGATGGAATGAACTGGGGAAGTTCCTGCTGGTGACTTTGGCCATCGTAGGCGGCTTCTGCGTTTATATCAGGCCCCTGACCCATTCGATTAAACAGGGTCTGGATTTGCAGGGCGGCACCCATGTGGTGCTGCAGGCGGTGGATACCGCCGAGTTGAAGGTGGATGATGATGCGGTGAAGCGTTCCGTGAGCATCATCGAGCGGCGTGTCAATGAGTTGGGTTTGACGGAGCCCTTGATTCAGCGTCAGGGCAAGGACAGGATTATTGTGGAACTGCCCGGCATTAAGGATCCGGAGAAGGCCATTGCTATGTTGGGCAAGACCGCCATGTTGCAGTTCATCGATTATGACGGCAAGGTGGTTCTGACGGGCAATGATTTGAAGGATTCCCGTGGCCAGATCGGCCAGAACAACAGGGCCTGCGTTTCTTTGGAGTTCAACGATGAGGGTGCCAAGAAGTTCGCCGAGGTTACGGCCCGCAGCATTGGCCGGCCCATCGCCATTGCCCTGGACGGGAAGGTGCTGACGGCTCCGAATGTTAATGAGGCCATTACCGGCGGCAGGGCCCAGATTACGGGCAACTACACCATGGAGGAGGCGGAGCATTTGGCAATTTTGCTTCGCAGCGGTTCCTTGCCGGTGAAGCTGGAGATTATGGAGAACCGTACCGTGGGTCCTACTTTGGGTCAGGACAGTAAGGAGAAATCCATTACCGCCTTCATCATCGGTTGTGCGGCGGTGTTCGTCTTTATGCTGGTTTTCTACCGCTTGAGCGGAGTGGTGGCGGATATTGCCTTGCTGCTTTATACCATGATGCTGCTTTTGGTGATGCGTTATCTGAACGCCACTTTGACCCTTCCCGGCATTGCGGGCATCATCCTGAGCATCGGTATGGCGGTGGATGCCAATGTGCTGATTTTTGAACGGTTCAAGGAGGAAGTGAAGAAGGGCAGGACCCTGCGTAGCGCTATGGATGCGGGTTTTGACCGGGCGCTGATTACCATTATGGACAGTAATATTACCACCCTTATGGCGGCTTTGATTCTGTTCTATTTGGGCACCGGTCCGGTAAAGGGTTTTGCGGTTACTTTGGCCTTGGGCGTTATCCTAAGTATGATTAGTGCGGTTATTGTGACGAAATATATGTTGCACTTCCTTATCTATAGCAATTTCACCAAGAATCCCTGGATATTCGGCGTGGGAGCGCCTAAAGCGGAGGAGGTGGCTGAAAAATGAGTGACCTGATTCAGAAGTTGCGTTTCAGCATTGTCCGCAATTACAAGATTTTCTTCGGCATTACCATCACTTTCCTGTGCATCGGCTTCGGTTCCATGATTATGCGGGGGTTCAATTTGGGTATTGATTTCACCGGCGGCACCATTATGGATTTGTATTTCCAGAGACCGGTGAAGGTGGTGGAATTGCGTGAGGTTATGAGTTCCCAGGGGTTGGGCAACTCCATCATTCAGCTGGCCAACAGCGACGGGGAGAGCAGCCCGGATGTTTTGATCCGTACGGGCATCATTACGGAGGCCAAACGCCGGGAGGTGGTGGAGGCCCTGAAGGCCAAATTCGGCGAATATGAGATTCAGCGTATCGAGCAGGTGGATGCTACGGTGGGTGGAGAATTGATTGAACAGGCGGTCACCGCTATCGTGCTGAGCTGGGTGCTGATGATTGCCTATATTTCCCTGCGGTTTGAGTTTCGTTTTGCCATTGCGGCAATTTTGGCCCTGATTGTTGACGTAAGCGTGACCTTGAGTTATTTCAGTTTGCTGCAAATCGAGTTGGACAGTTCCTTTGTGGCGGCGTTGCTGACGGTTGTGGGTTATTCCATCAACAGCACCATAGTGGTGTTTGACCGCATCCGTGAGAATATGAAGTTGCGCCGGCGTACGGAAACCCTCAGCGACATGATTGATAACAGCATTTGGCAGACCATGACCAGGACTTTCTACACTTCCTTGACCAGTTTGTTCAGCGTAGTGGCGATTTTCCTTTGGGGTGGTGAGACCATCCGCAATTTCAGTTTTGCCATGCTGGTGGGTTTCAGCAGCGGTATTTATACGTCCTCGCTTTTGGCAGCCCCCATGTGGCTGTTCCTGCGGGGCAAGAAGGCAGGTGACTGATGATGAATGATTTTAATGAGACCATGACATTCCGCCGGGGGGGCGACAAGAAATCGGTGGCTGCCACCATCAAGGAAGTTTGCCGGGCACTGGAGGAGAAGGGTTATAATCCGGTGGACCAGCTGACCGGTTATTTGCTTAGCGGGGATCCTACCTATATCACCAGCTTCAAGGAGGCAAGGACCCAGCTGCGGCGCTACGAACGCTATGAACTGATTGAGGAAATGGTAAAGAATTATCTGAACACCATGGTCAATTGATATGAGGTACATGGCGTTGGATGTGGGGACCAGGACCATCGGGGTGGCGGTGAGTGACGAATTGGCCATGATTGCCAACGGGGTTGAGACCATTCGCCGCACTTCCAAGGAGCGGGATTACGCACGGATCAAGGAATTGGTGCTGATGTATAAACCTGTGGGCATGGTGGTGGGTTACCCGAAGAATATGAATGGCAGCATTGGCGAAAGGGCCCAGAGCTGTGAGGTTTTGGCGGAGGAACTGCAAGGTTTTTTTCCTGATGTGGATGTTGTTTTGTGGGATGAGCGGTTGAGCACTGTGGCGGCCCAAAGGGTGCTGATTGAGGCGGATTTGAGCCGTGCCAAACGCAAAAAAATTATTGACAAAATGGCGGCAGTGGTCATTTTGCAAAATTATTTGGACAGTAGGAGATAGGCGATGAAAGATACTGAAAAAGATATTCAGAATATGCTCAATGCGGAGCCGGAGGAGGATTTTGAAGATGTGATTGTCTTCACGGATGAAGATGGCCAGGAGCATTACTTTTATGAGGAGCAGCAGTTTGAGGTGGGCAAGAACACTTTTGCAGTTCTGGTAGGTTTGCCCGAGGATACCTGTGCCTGCGGCGAGGAAGATTGCCATTGTCATGAGCATGAGCATGAGGATGAGGATACAGCCATCCTGGCCAAGATAGAGTTCGACAAAGACGGTGTTCCCGTTTATGTGGAACCCACTGAAGAGGAGTTTAAGGCGGCACAGAAGGCATATGCGGAACTTGAGGATTGAGAGACCGAGTCGTAAAACTGATATTTTGACTTGGGTCAGGACTAATCGGTGTCTGACTTTTTTCTTAGCACTAATTTTTCTTTTTTTCCTTGTGAATTTTCTGATTGTTCTATTGGGACGGAACAGGGGTTATGCTCCAACCGGAAAATATTCGGTTATAATTACTCCGGGTATGACTACCAAGGAAATTTCGGAAATTCTCTATGACAGAAAATTAATCAGACATCCCGGCACCTTTCGTTTTGAGGCGAGAATCAGGGGCTTGGCAGGCAAATTACAGGCGGGGTTATATTCGATTGACGGGGGTATGAATAATACTGATATTGTCCGCACTCTGTCCAAAGGACGGGTGCATATGTGCAAATTGACCGTGCCGGAGGGGTTTAGCGTGACGGAAGTTGCCAATGCTTTGCAAAGCGCAGGTTTAGGCAGTGCCGCTAAATTTTGTCAGCTGGCCAAGAATTATGCCCCCTACGACTATATGAAGACCGGGAATAAGCAGGTTATCTATGCTGCGGAGGGGTTCCTTTATCCCGCTGTTTACGATTTCCCCGCCAGTTATTCGGAGCAAGATTTGCTGGAGCTGATGGTAAGGACTTTCCATGAAGAGCTGTGCAGGGAGGGAGTTCTGCAGGAAGCGAAGAAGGGGCAGTTGAACCTGCGTGAGGTAATAACCATGGCTTCCCTTGTGGAGAAAGAGGCGGTGTTTGAGGAGGAGCAGCCCCTGATTGCGGGGATTTTTCTCAAACGCTTGAAAATCGGCATGCCTTTACAATCTGACACCACTGTACAATATATTTTGGGGGGCAAGCAAAGGGAGATTATTTACTACAAGGACACGGAAATCAGCCATCCTTACAACACTTACCAAAACTACGGGCTGCCTCCGGGACCCATTGCCAGTCCCGGCATGTCCGCCATCATGGCAGTTTTGCACCCCAAAAAATCGGATTATTTGTATTTTGTGGCGGAAAAGGACGGACATCACCGTTTCACTGCCAACTATAATGACCATTTGCGGGCTATCAGTGATATTGAGAACGGAAGATAAATGCGTAAGATTGTGAAGCCGGAACTTTTGGCTCCGGCGGGAAATTTGGAAAAGGGAAAGATAGCACTTCTTTACGGTGCGGATGCGGTGTATTGCGGAGGCAAGGAGTTCGGGCTCCGTGCCTTTGCCGACAATTTTTCGGCGGAAGAAATGGGGCAGATGGTGGAATACGCCCACGGACTGAAGAAGAAGGTCTATATTACCGTCAATATTTTTGCCCACAACGCCCAGGTGGACAATTTGCCCGGATATCTGAAAGAGTTGGAGCGGTTGGGGGTTGACGGATTGCTGGTCAGTGATTTGGGAGTGTGGAAGGTTGCCCAGGAGACGGTACCGGATATGCCTTTGCATGTGAGCACTCAGGCCAATACCACCAATTTTGCCAGTGTTCTGGCCTGGGAAAAACTGGGGGCGAAACGGGTGGTGCTGGCACGGGAATTGAGTTTGCGGGAGATTGGGGAAATCGGCGCCAAAACTTCCGTGGAGCTGGAGTGCTTTGTCCACGGGGCCATGTGCATTTCCTATTCCGGCCGTTGTTATCTGAGTGCCTATCTTACCGGGCGTGACGGTAATTTGGGGGCCTGCACCCAGGCCTGTCGTTGGAAATACAGTTTGCTGGAGGAGAACCGGCCCGGGCAGAAGTTTGAAGTGCAGGAGAATGACCGGGGCACATTCATTATGAACAGCAAGGACCTTTGCCTGATTGAGTATTTGCCGGAGCTGATGCGGGCAGGGGTTGGCTCTTTTAAAATTGAGGGCAGGATGAAATCCGCCCACTATGTGGCTACCGTGGTAAGCGTCTATCGCAAAGCCATTGATGCCTGCTATAAAGACCCCGACCGTTACAGAGTACCTAAGGCATGGTGGACGGAGCTGGAGAAGGTCAGCCACAGGCCCTATTGCACAGGTTTTGCCATCCGTAAGCCGGATGGGGACAGTCAGGTTTATGCCACCAGCACCTACGAGCAGACCCATGATTTTGTGGCCTGGGTACTGGATTGGAAAGGGGACGAACAGAGAATCTATCTGGAGCAGAGAAACAACCTGAAAGAAGGGGAGGAACTGGAAATTCTCATGCCTGACGGAAACATTGTTCCCCTGGTGTTGCAGGAAATGCGGGATGAGGAGGGCAACGGAATCAATGTGGCCCCCCATGCCCAGCAGCACTTCAGTGCGGCCTGCAGTATTCCTGTGTTGAAGGACAGCATGGTACGCCGTGTTATCAAAAAAGATTGACTGCAGAGTTGCAAATATAAGTTTGTGGTGGTAAAATAAACAAATATTATGCGTATAAGACGTGTTTTGGAATTGATGAAACAGGCGGATGTGGATTGCCTGATTATAAAGAACAGATACAATATCCGTTATATCACAGGTTTTACCGGTGATGCGGGAATACTTTGTATCGATGATGTCAGAGGCGTATTGGTAACTGACGGGCGCTTTACGGAGCAGGCCAGAACCCAAATGCATGGCTTTGATGTGCTGGAATACAAAGCTGACATTTGGAAAACTTTGGCGGAACTGGTGAAGCCGGCGGAACGCATTGGTTTTGACGGGGATTGTTTCACATATGACGAGTATTTTAAGTTAAAGAAGTTCCTGCCTGATAAGGATTTGGTCAGTGTCGATTTGGACGGCATTCGGCAGATTAAGGAAAGGCAGGAGCTGGATAAGCTGATTACTGCCGCCAGAATGGCGGATGAGGCCTTCATCAAACTGTTGCCCCAGCTGAGGGCCGGCCAGACCGAATTGGAAGTGGCGGCTATTCTGGAACATGAAATGAAACTCCAGGGCAGCGAGAAAACTTCCTTTGAGACCATTGTGGCATCCGGGCCGAGAAGTTCCCTGCCCCACGGGCAGCCCGGCGCAAGAAGATTGCAAGCGGGAGATTTTGTAACCTTCGATTTCGGGGCCATGTATGAGGGGTATCATTCCGACATGACCAGAACCGTTGTAATGGGGAAGGCCACGCAATGGCGCCGGGAAATATACGGGATTGTGCAGAAGGCCCAGGCGGCGGGAGTCGCATCTGCCAGGATTGGCATGAACGGCCAGCAGTTGGATGCTTTGGTCCGCAAAGTAATTGCCGAGGCGGGATACGGTGAATATTTCGTCCACGGCACGGGGCACGGAGTGGGGCTGGAAATCCACGAACTGCCCAACATCAACAGGATGGGAACTGCCGCCCTGCAAAAGGGCATGGTGTTCAGCATTGAACCGGGTATATACATTCCCTCCAAGGGAGGGGTTCGTATAGAAGATACTGTTGTTTTGACGGAAGAGGGGGCGCAACCCTTGAACGGCATCACCAAACAGTTAATCGAAATTATTTAATGTATTAGTAGGAGGACCAATTATGATTACTTCAAATGATTTCCGCACTAACATGACCATTACTTACGAGGGTGATGCGTGGCAGATCATCGAGTTCCAACACGTAAAACCCGGTAAGGGTGCGGCCTTTGTCCGGACCAAGATGCGTAATCTCTGTACTGGTGCGGTTATTGAGAAGAGTTTCAACCCCACTGAAAAGTTTGAAAATGCACAGATTGACCGCAGGGAAATGAACTATCTCTACGAATCTGACGGCCAGTATACTTTCATGGACAATGAATCCTTTGAGCAAATGGAACTTTCCAAGGATCAGCTGGGTGATGCTCTCAACTATCTTATCGAGAACATGACCGTAAAGATCATTATTTACGAAAGCCGCATTTTGGGTGTTGAATTGCCCAACACCGTTGAGCTGAAGGTTGCTAAGACGGATCCCGGCATTCGTGGTGATACGGCAACCGGCGGCTCCAAGCCCGCCACCATGGAAACGGGTTACATCGTTAAGGTGCCCCTCTTCATCAACGAAGGGGATGTGCTCAGAATCGATACCCGCAGCGGTGATTACATCGAACGTGCCTGATGCTTCAAAAAGGGCTCTGTTGAGCCCTTTTTTCATGCCTGAAAAAAATTTGAAAAAAGTGCTTGACATTTTGGGCGGAAAGTACTATCATAGCAAAGTCGCTTCGATGAGGGGCGGCGATGGAACCTTGAAAACTGAACAATAACGAAAAGCGAATGTGCGGGTTCCGGCATCGAAAGATGGGGAACCGACAAAAGTCAAAAATTCTTTTAATAAGAAATTGAGCCAACAAGCTCAACCAAAATATTTTGGAGAGTTTGATCCTGGCTCAGGACGAACGCTGGCGGCATGCCTAACACATGCAAGTCGAACGGGG
>JAKSOM010000180.1 GCA_024405585.1 Acidaminococcaceae bacterium
CGGAATAGGATGGAACTCCGGCAAAAGAAACTTGCCAAAAGACAACTGCACATTGCAACGCTCCGCCACCCTGCGGGTGTTAGAAACCGCCTCCGGATACTCCGGAAAAAGTTCCAGCATCTCCGCTTCACTCTTGATATAAAACTCATCATTGGGGAAACGCATCCGCTTGGGGTCGTCAACCGTAGTCACAGTCTGAATGCAAAGCAAAATATCCTGGGCCTGGGCATCCTCCCGCCGAACGTAATGGGCATCATTGGTAGCCACCAGCCCCAAATCATACTCCTTGGCGAACTCCGCCAACTGCTTGTTGATAACAGGGTCATCATCAAGATAGTGATTCTGAATTTCCAAAAAATAATTATCCCTGCCGAAAATACTGATATATTCCTTGATGCACTGCCGTGCCTCATAAAGTTTTCCCGCCACAATCAACCGGGGCAACTCCCCCACCATGCAGGCACTCAAGCAGATTATCCCCTCATGGTACCTCCGCAAAGTGGCCTTATCTACTCTGGGCTTCATATAAAACCCTTCCGTATGCCCCAGGGAAACAATCTTCATCAGATTGTGATAACCGACTTCGTTCTCAGCCAACAGAATCAAGTGATACCGTTTGGAATCCCCTTTCTGATGCATATCCCCGTCGCAGGTATAAATCTCGCAACCGATGATGGGTTTGATCCCCGCCTTGGTGCAGGCCTGATAAAAATCCACAGCCCCATACATATTGCCGTGGTCCGTAATAGCCAAAGCATCCATGCCCAATTCCTTGGCACGGCTGACCAAATCCGGCAGCTTGCAGGCCCCGTCCAACAAACTATAGCAAGTATGTACGTGCAAATGGGTAAACATGATTACTGACCCACACCTTTCCTATGCCGGGTGTAGTTGCTCCAATCCAACCACTCCGGTTTCCAATTATGTATATTCTGATAAATATCTTCCTGCAACAGGTCCACATGCCTGTTACCAAAAATTTGAAACAAACCCCTGGCCAAAGTCTTGGCATTAAAAGGAATATTCCCCTCCAAAGTCCAGTTGTCCGTCAGGAACTTGTAAAACTCATAGGGCTCGGCAAATTCCTGCACCAGGGCGGACAAATAGTTGGGGAAGTGACCTCCGTTATGCACCACATCAAAAATCTTATCGAACTTGCGCAAGAACTGCAAATCCCCGTAACTCATCCATCTGGTTGCCAAAATTTCGTAGGGCGGCTCCGGCATATACACCAAACCGTACTCCTGAGCCCGCTGGGCCATCTCCGTGCCCGGCAGCACCTTCAAAAATCCCAGCTGCAACATGGGGGCACCAATGCCATATACATCGTTAAAGGATTTTCTCCACTGCTGCAACCCCTCGTATGGCAGCCCGGCGATCAAATCCGTATGCAGATGGATGTTGCCATAACTCAAAATCCTCCCGCAATTATCCCTCAACTTTTCCCAGTCATTGCTCCGGTGAATGGCGGCCAGGGTCTCCGGATGGGTGGATTGTATCGCCACCTCAAACTGGAAACGCCCCTTAGGCACAGTGGCCAAAAAGTCCAACACTTCTTTCCCCAGCAAATCCGCCTTGATTTCAAAATGGAAAGTGGTATGGCAATTCGCCCCAGCCAAAAACCGCATAATGGGCAGATAAAAACTCTCATCCAAGTTAAAAGTCCGATCAACGAATTTTACCAAATCCACATCCGCAACAACAAATTTCTCCAAATCCCCCAACACCTGTGAAAGAGGCTTGTGCCGCACCCGATGGCCCACACTGCTCAGGCAGTAGGAACAACGGAAAGGGCAACCCCTGGAGGCCTCGTAGTAAAAAATCTTGTGTTGGGC
>JAKSOM010000181.1 GCA_024405585.1 Acidaminococcaceae bacterium
CGCCAATAAATGTTCCCGGTCAAAACCGCCCACCGCCATGGGCTTGTGATATTTTTCACTCAAATGTCTGAAATCCCCGCAACCCGTCACCACCGCCACATGCCCGGGGCAGAGGAAACCGTCAATATTCCCCTTTTCGCATAGCATAGCCATGGTCTGGGGCATGGTCTTCAGGGCCGTCAACAGTTTGACATTTTCTATTTTTTCTTCCGCCGCCCTCCTGACCACATTGGCCCAGATGGGAATGGTGGTTTCAAAGCCCACCGCCCCCAAGACGAACAGGGTATCCGGCTCCTGCCGTGCCAAATCCAGGGCATCTTCAGGATTATAGAAAAAATCCACCTGCCCCCCATTGGCCTTGGCAGTTGCCAGGGACATCCTGCTTCCAGGCACCCGGAGCATATCCCCAAAGGTCAAAACCCGGCAATGCTCCCCAAAAGCATACTCCGCCAATTTGTCGATATAACTGGAAGGGGTGACACAGACGGGACAACCGGGCCCCGACACCAGTTCAATTTTATCGGAAAGGATACTACGGATGCCGGTGCTGTGCAGAGCCGCCGTATGAGTGCCGCAAACCTCCATCAGCCGCAGTTTCCTGCCCTGATAATTGTGCAAATATTGGGAAAGGGTCAGCAGTTCCCCTTTAGTCATCAGCCGCCTCCCCAATTTCCCGGAACAGTTCCTGCCACTGCCGTCCTTCCTCCCGTTCCACTTTCTGTATCGCCATTCCCGCATGTACCAGCACATAGTCACCCACCTGCACCGGCACCATGCTTACATTCACTTTTACAATATTCCCCGAAAAATCCACCTGGGCATGCCTGCCATCCAGATGAAGCACCTTGCCGGGATACGCCACACACATATTACTGTTCCTTTCCCAAACCCTGACATAACCGGCCGTAGTAGGCCTGCCCAAGGGGGATGCCCCCGTCCCCGGGGGATACCTGACGGTTAAAATATACATTAAATTTTTCTTTTTGCAAATCCTTGCAACATTTTTCCAGAAGCACCCTGTTCACAAAACAGCCGCCGGTGAGGGCAATCTGCCCCACCCCCTGTTGCCGCCTAATTTCCCGGGCCACCTCCACCAGCATTTCTGCAATGGCATGGTGGAACCCCAAAGCCCCGGCGGCCACCCGGGCATAATCCTTTTTATCAATCTGTACAATCTTTTCAAGCAAACTTTTGGCGGAATAAACATTTCCCGCCTTCTCAAAATGCAAAGGCAAGGGTTCTATATTATGCCTCAAAGCATATACCGCCGCTTCCTCCACCCTTTGGGCGCAACAGCCCTGATGGGTGTTCATCTCCCCCAAGCCCAAGAGATGGGCCAGGGCATCAAACAGACGCCCCATGCTGGAATTGGGAATGATGTTAATTTTATTCTGCAAAGCCCTTTGCACCAGTTGGCTGCGGTCATCCTCCGGCAGAGGCAACCCTGCCGAAAATAAATAACACAGGGCCGTCTTCCAGGCCTGACGCAAAGAATCGTCACCACCGATAAGCGTTACCGAATCCAGATGTGCCGCCCGCTCATATTTATATCCATCACAGAGCAAAAATTCTCCGCCCCAAACGCTGCCGTCCTCCCCGTAGCCCGTACCGTCAAAGGTCACCGCCAGTACCGGTCCCTGCAAATTATGCTCCGCCACCACGCTAAGGGCATGGGCAAAATGATGCTGCACCTGCACAAACTTCAGGCCCCGTTGTTCCGCCAAATCCCTGCCCCAACGGGTGGAATCATAGTCAGGATGCAAATCCCCCACAACCAAATCAGGGGCAATATGCAGAAAATCCTCCCAATCCTTTTCCCGGCGCCGCCATTCCT
>JAKSOM010000182.1 GCA_024405585.1 Acidaminococcaceae bacterium
ATCAATGAGTTGTTGCAGCTTGGCCAGGGCTCTGTTGTGGAACTCAACAAACTTGCCGGTGAGCCGCTTGAAGTTTTTGTGAACGGCAAGCTGGTGGCCCGCGGTGAAGCTGTTGTCATCAATGAAAAATTTGGTGTTCGCCTTACTGACATTATAACCCCCATCGAGCGGGTAAAACAGCTTGGCTAGTTTTATCTCTCTGGCCCATGCCGCTGATGCGACCGCATCGGGGGCTGGCAGTGCCATGACGGCGGTATCCCCAGCACCAACATTTTCTTGGGGAGGATATATTGAGGCCGTGGGGTTGCTCTTTTTGCTCCTTGCGGTGATGTGGCTTGTTCTTTGGTGCGTGCGCCGTTTTGGCAAGTTCAGTTTTCTTCCCCGTCCGGGTTCCCTGCCGCGAGATGCGCTTGTCATGGAGGCGCAAATGCCCATTGGGCCCCGCAAGGGATTGATGGTTGTACGTTTTTTGGATAAACGTCTTTTGTTGGGTGTTACAGCACGTCACATATCCCTGCTTGCGGAAAGTCCTGCCACCACAACAGGTAACACAAAGGCTGACCATGATTTGCAAGAAGATGGCAAGTTTCAGAAAATGGTTGACGAGGCCCGGCAGCAGATGTCTTCTCCCGCTGCTACCTCTGCTGGTTCTGCCATTTCTGCCTGATACTCGTTCCATTCCTCAACATTGACGGTACTGGCAGGCTCTGGTGGCAATGGCTTGGGCGGGTCTGGATAATCACCTGGCTCAAATTCCCCCAGGCGTTTACAAAGTTTGGGCATGGATATTGTGCGGTGAACGCTGGATGCTTTGACGGGAATATCACCAACAACAATAAGTGCGCCGGAACCTTTTTTCTCAAAACGAATGCCCATTGTGGCAAGTTTTGTATGGATTTCCTGCCATGATTTTGCCTGAACAATAACAGGATATGCTTTTTCCTGCGCCACACGCTCCGCCGATTTTGTACCCGTTCTGGTTTCAAAGGTCTTGGCTGCCTCTGATTGGCGCAAGCGTTTACGGCTTTCCTGCGCCACCAGTTCGCCATTTTCCACAGTATATATGGCGTTCTTTTCTGCTGACCAACCTTGCCGATTTCCGATAATGGCAATGGCCTTGTGGGCAACCTTTATGTCAAAACCATTGTTGGGGCGGACTACCTTTCCGAGTGTTTCGCTCATCCGGTTTACGGCAATATGCAGGTGAACATTTTTGGTATCGCCATGAAGTGCGTAAATCACCTGATGGCCCTGCAATCCCATTTGCTCCAGAAAAATGGAAACTGCCTCGTCCGTTTGCTGACGGGAAGGCACTTCACCCTCGCGCCATGACATTACCCAATGTGATACTGGATTATTGGTATGTGTGGCTTCTGACGCAAGACAAATCATTTCCGATTTCTGGCCAGAGTGTGTGCCGGTTAGGAAGTTCCAGCCGCCGGCGTGCAAGACCTTTTCCGTTGGGTTTCTGTTCTGGGGAGAACGGATATAATCCACAAGGTCATTTATCTGCCATGCCATTGGCTTGCCGTTTGCGCGGTTTTTTACCTTCTTAATAATCATGGAACCTCAGCTTTGCTTCTTCCAGAAAACTGACCAGTTTGTCGTATGCGGCCTGATGCTGTGCAAGCAGTTCAGGGGGGGCTGTGTCTCTCAATGTCTGAAAATTGTGTTTGAGCAAGCCGCCGATACTGCGAACAGCGTTGAGCAAGCGCGTGTCCGAATTTGCGACAATGGGCCTGCCGCCGAACACATGGCGGCGCAC
>JAKSOM010000183.1 GCA_024405585.1 Acidaminococcaceae bacterium
TCCTTATCAAAGGATACAACCAAGGCAGAAGTGGATTCTGCGGTGGAGGAACTGAAAAAAATCGTTTCCTATCAAAGAAGCATGTCACCGCAATATGCGGCATTTATAAAGAAAGAAGCAGCAAAACAATAAAATGAGTGAAAAGAAAACAGTTGTGGTAGGCATGAGCGGGGGAGTGGACTCCTCTGTGGCTGCTTACCTATTAAAAGAACAAGGATACAATGTGATTGGTGTCACAATGCAGATTTGGCAGGATGAGAATCCGCTGGAAGCAGCGGAGAATGGCGGCTGCTGTGGCTTATCTGCAGTGGACGATGCCAGACGGGTGGCCAATCACCTGGGGATTCCCTATTATGTGATGAATTTCAAAAAAGAGTTTAAGGAAAATGTCATGGACTATTTTGTCTGCGAATACCTTCAGGGCAGAACCCCCAATCCATGCATCGCCTGCAAGCGGTATGTGAAGTGGGAAAGCCTTCTGAAACGCAGTATGGAAATTGGTGCAGATTATATTGCTACCGGCCACTATGCAAGGGTGGACCGTCTGCCTGGCGGGCGTTTTGCGGTGAAAAATTCTGTGACGGCAGCCAAGGACCAAACCTATGCTCTTTACAATTTGACCCAGGACCAGCTGGCACATACCCTGTTCCCTGTGGGAGAATATGCCAAAGACCAAATTCGGGAGATTGCAGCAAAGGCCGGACTTCCGGTGGCAAACAAGCCGGACAGCCAGGAAATATGTTTTGTGCCGGACGGAGATTATGCTGCATTTATCGATGAAGCAGCTCCTTTACTTGGAAAACAGGTGCCGGGCCCCGGTGCTTTTGTTAATTCCAAGGGAGAGATTCTGGGAACGCATAAGGGGATTACCCATTACACCATCGGACAGAGGAGAGGGCTGGAAATTGCGGCCGGCCACCGAATTTTTGTGACAGGTATTCATCCGGAATCCAACCGGGTGATGCTGGGTGAAAATGAGGATATATTTACAAGGGAAGTCATCTGTGAACATGTGAACTATATGGGTTTGGCAGAGGAGGACTTTACCGGCCCTATCTCAGTAGTTGCCAAGATTCGTTACAATCATAAAGGGGATTTGGGCGTAATTGAAAAGCTGCCGGACGGAAGGGTGAAATGCACCTTTGATGCACCGGTGCGTGCAGCTACGCCGGGGCAGGCGATGGTGTTCTATAAGGACGGATTTGTTTATGGAGGAGGAACCATATGTATTTAGCAGATTGTCATTTACACTCTCATCATTCGGCAGATTCGGAAGCTCCTATGGAAGCGATGATTCAGGCAGGCATTCAGGCGGGGCTGCAGACCATGTGTTTTACCGAACATAACGATTTTGCCATGCCATCCTTGCCGGATTTTCCTCCGGAGGCCTGGCTTCTCAATGTGGATTCCTATTTGTACGAGCTTATTTCACTGAAGGAAAAATATGCGGATCAAATCCGTATCCTGTTTGGAGTAGAACTTGGATTCCAGACCAAATGTATGCGGGAGGATGCTGTTTTAGCCAAATCCCATGATTTTGATTTTATTATTGGCTCCACCCATATTGTCCGGGATATGGATCCTTATTATCCCATGTATTTTGAAGGAAGAAGTGCGGAAGAGGCATATCATGAATACTTTGAGGATGAACTGACGAATCTGAAAAAGCATTCCAATTTTGATGTGTATGGTCATTTGGACTACGTGGTTCGCTACGGCGGTGACCCGTCCACACCCTACAATCATGACCTCC
>JAKSOM010000184.1 GCA_024405585.1 Acidaminococcaceae bacterium
TGTTATGTATTTTGGATGGATGGGGTTATCGTGCCAATGCACAAAACCATGCTATTGAAATGGGAAGGACGCCCGTGTAGCATGATTTGATTCAAAAATGGCCGACGACAATGTTGGAAACCTCTGGCTTACATGTGGGTCTGCCCAATGGACAAATGGGAAATTCGGAAGTCGGGCACACCAATTTGGGGGCAGGGCGTGTTGTGATGCAAGACCTTCCCCGTATTGATCAAGCGATTGAAAATCATACTTTGGATACTAATCCCGTTTTATGTGATTGTATTCAAAAATTGAAGAAAACGGGTGGAACCTGTCATTTAATGGGGTTATTGGGCCCCGGTGGAGTTCATG
The DNA here is from genome assembly GCA_024405585.1 of Acidaminococcaceae bacterium. Lineage (GTDB taxonomy): Bacteria > Bacillota > Negativicutes > Acidaminococcales > Acidaminococcaceae > Phascolarctobacterium_B. The sequence goes on from JAKSOM010000184.1 coordinate 352, forward strand.
CTCAACAACGCCATGTGGTGGCTTTGGCCAAGTTATTGGACCAAGCCGGTATTCCCACCGTGATTCATGGATTTTTGGATGGTCGTGATACGCCGCCCAATTCCGCCAAAGGATTTGTGCAAGAATTGCAAGATGAAATTGCCCCCTTGACGCATGTATCTATTGGGACAGTGGGCGGACGTTATTACGGAATGGATCGTGATAATCGTTGGGATCGGGTGACGTTAGCCTATGAGGCCATTGTGAACGCCAAAGGTAATCGTTTCAATTCAGCCGTAGAGGCGATTGAATCATCCTATCAACAAAAAGTGTTGGATGAATTTGTGGTGCCCTGTGTGATTCAAAATTACGCCGGCATGAAGGATGGGGATGCGGTCATGATGGCCAACTATCGTTCGGATCGTGCCCGTGAAATTACCCGTATGATGTTGCAACCCGATTTTGATTTAGCTCCACGTTCTCGTGTTATTCAATTTGTCGATGCGGTTGCGATGACGGAATATTCATCCGATCATACGGCGTGGATGCATACTTTGTTCCCACCGGAAGACTTAAAACATATTTTTGGTGAGGAAGTTGCCAATGCAGGAATGACACAACTCAGAATTGCCGAAACGGAAAAATATGCCCATGTCACCTTTTTCTTTAACGGGGGACGTGAGGCGGTTTTTTCAGGTGAAGATCGGATTTTGGTGGCCAGTCCCAAGGTTGCAACCTATGACTTAAAGCCGGAAATGTCCGCCGTTGAAGTGACCGATAAATTGGTGGAAGCCATCCAAGCACAAAAATATGATGTGATTGTGGTGAACTATGCCAATGGGGATATGGTGGGACATACGGGCAGTATCCCGGCCGCTGTTCATGCGGTTGAAACGGTGGATGCCTGTGTGGGACGGGTATTGGATGCCTTAAAGGCCGTGGATGGATGCGCCTTTATTACCGCCGATCGTGGCAATTGTGAGGACATGGTGGATGAAACGGGTAAGCCCAAAACAGCCCACACCAATACACCGGTGCAGGCGGTGTTATTTAATGCCCATGGTGTGAAGGGATTGGCCCCCGGTAAGTTGGCCGATGTGGCCCCCACGTTGTTGCAATTATTGGGACTAAAACAACCCGCTGAAATGAGTGGAAAATCTTTAATTAAGGAATAAAATTGCGTTATCGGAACTTGTTTTGTGGATGCTTATTGTTGTCTGGGGTGGCCTTTGCGGGTCAGCCCAGTCGGCAGGATTTACAAAAGGTAGAAGCTCAATTACAGGCGGAGCGTCATGCCCAAGAAGAATCCGAACGCAAAGCCAAAGAACTTAAAAAAGAAGTCAGTTCGGTTCAAGGACAACTGGTTTCTACGGCCCGTCAGATTCAGACTCAGGAAGGGCGTATTTCCTTGATGG
>JAKSOM010000185.1 GCA_024405585.1 Acidaminococcaceae bacterium
ATCTTAAAAAGCAAAGCATTGCCATCCTCCTGACGATGCAAAATCCGCCCCACACCCTCAATATGCCCGCTCAAAAGATGGCCTTCCAACCGTTCCCCAAAACGCAGCGTACGCTCCAAATTAACCTTTTCCCCCATATGCAGCCGGCCAATGGTGGTACGCCTTGCGGTTTCCGGCATCACATCAACTGTGAAGCCCTTATCCTGTTTCTCCACCACCGTCAGACAGGCCCCGTTCACCGCAATACTGTCCCCAATCTCGACATTTTCCAAAATCCTTTTGGCAGCTATCGTCAGGCGGTAAGAATCCCCTGCGCCTATTAAATTCCCAACTTCCCCCAATTCTTCTATCAGACCCGTAAACATTATCCCTTCACCCTGGCGGTCAGAAGCACATCAGCCCCCAACTGCTCCACTTCCAAATCCTCCAACTGCAAAGCGGCATCCATCAGCTGCACACCGCCGCCCCCCACAGCGCTCAAGGCCTCCTGCCCGCCGCAAAGTTTCGGTGCCACAAAGGCATACACCCTGTCAACCAAACCTGCGTCCTTAAAGGCACCCAGCACCCGGCTGCCCCCCTCCACCAGCACGCTGCGAATCTTCCGCTGGGCCAAAACATTCATGACGGCCTTCAAATCCAGCCGTCCCGGGGCACTCTCCGGCACCGGCAGCACCTCCACCCAATCCATCTGGGTCAGCACCTGGGCATGCTCCCGATTGTAATCTTCACCCACAAAAATCAGCGTATTGGCCGCTTCATTCAAAACGGCGGCGGTCAAAGGGGTACGCAACCCCGCATCCAGCACAATCCTCAAGGCATTTTTGCCCTTCACCAAACGAGTAGTCAGCTCCGGATTATCCGCCAGCACCGTACCCACCCCCACCAGCACCGCATCATGGGTCTTACGCAAATAATGGGCCTTGCTGCGGGCCGCCTCCCCCGTCACCCACTGGCTGTCACCGGAAGCGGTGGCAATCTTCCCGTCCAAAGTCATGGCATACTTCAAACTCACAAAAGGCCTGTCGTGGGTAATGGCAAAAAGGAACTTTTCATTCAGCTTCTCCGCCTCCCTTTGGCAAAGCCCCACCTCCACCTGCACCCCGTTATCCTGCAAATACCTGATACCTGCCCCCGCCACCTTGGGGTTTGGGTCCACCATGGCACACACCACCCGTGCAATCCCCATACGGGCCAGGGCCACGCAACAAGGTCCCACCCGCCCCACATGGCTGCAGGGCTCCAAAGTTACATAAGCCGTAGCCCCCCGAACCTTATTCTTGGCATCACGAATGGCCTCCACCTCTGCATGGGGCTCCCCGGCCCTGTGATGCCAGCCCTCACCGATAATCCTGCCGTCTCGCACCAGCACGCAACCCACCATGGGATTGGGGCTGGTATCACCCTCCGCCATTCTCGCCAGCTCCAAAGCCCGCTCCATATACTCCCTGTCCTGCAACAAAAAAGCCCCCCTTCCGGGGCGGCACAAACAACAAAAAATACCCTTTCTCATCCGGACTATACCGTCGGTATGGGAATTGCACCCATTCATGCCGAAGCTCGTGGACTGTCACCACCGGTGGGGAATTGCACCCCGCCCCAAAGATACACAAAAAACTTTTCTTCAATTCGCTCCTATACTTTACTACACAACACCAGCTTTGTCAAATCAAGTTTTCCACCCTCCGCCATGTCGCTTCGCTCCAGAGTATAGAGTGTAGAGTATAGCGAATAGTGATGGTGGTAT
>JAKSOM010000186.1 GCA_024405585.1 Acidaminococcaceae bacterium
ATTGATGATGCCATGCTCAGCGGTATAGGACGGCTGAGGATAGTACACGGCAAGGGGACTGGGGCCTTGAAAGCGGGGGTGGTGCCTTATTTGAAAGGGCATCCCATGGTGAAGTCGGTTCAGGAGGCGGCCAACGAAGAGGGGGGCGCCGGAGTAACTATAATAGAATTGATATAGGAGGAAAAAGATTATGACTATGATTTGCGGCAAACATGCCCAAGGAAAATGTGTGCATGACCAGATTTTTGAAGCCAATGCCCAGGCGGTGGCGGCTGCGGCTAAATTTGGCAAGGATAATGTTATCAATGCCACCATTGGTTCCATCCAGGATGAAAATGAAAAACTGGTCTGCCTGCCTACGGTGGAGAAGGTGTTCAAGGGTTTGCCCATGAATGAGATTGCGGCCTATGCACCCATCAGCGGCATTGTGGAGTATTTGGATTTGGTGCAGGAGGCAACCTTCGGCAAATTCCGTCCCCAGGGTGTTTATACTGCGGCGGTGGCTACTTCCGGCGGTTGCGGCGGCATCCATCATGCTATCTGGAACTATATGGACGAAGGGGATACTGCTCTTTGCGGTGACTGGTTCTGGGGCACTTACAGAATTATTTGTGAAGACCTGCTGAGAAAATTGACCACCTACAAGATGTTTGATGATGATTTGAAGTTTAATTTTGAGGGTTTGGAAGCTAAAATCAAAGAACTCCTGGCTAAGCAGGACAGGTTGCTTTATATCCTCAATACTCCCGGTCATAACCCCACCGGCTTCAGCATCAGTGAAGGTGATTTTGCCAAGGTGTTGGATATTTTGAAACGGCAGAGTGCCGCCTTCGGCAAACCCATCACTTTGCTGCTGGATGTGGCTTATATCGACTTTAGCGGTGACAAGGACGAGGTGAGAAAATTCTTCAAACAGTTGGAAAACCTCCCCAGCAACATTTTTACCGTCATTTGCTATGCCATGTCCAAGGGGTTTACCATGTATGGCCAGCGTACCGGTGCCATGATCGGCTGCTCCACGGATGAGGCGGTGGTTAAAGAATTTGCTGAAATCAACCAATACACATCCCGGGCTACCTGGTCCAACATCAACAGGGCCTGCCAGAAGACACTGATCACCATCTACAAAGACCCTGCTTTGTTGGAGGCCATTGAGGCGGAACGGGCGGAATATTATGCCATGTTGAAAAAGAGGGCGGACCTTTTTACAGAAGAAGCCAAGGCCTGCGGCCTGAGGATGATTCCCTATGTGGCAGGATTCTTCATGTCCATTCCCACCAGCAAATCCAAGGAAGTGTGCGAAGAGCTGAAGAAGGAACAGGTTTACTGTGTGGCATTGGCTGCCGGGGTGCGGGTGGCCATCTGCGGCGTATGCCTGCCCAAGATTAAGGGCCTGGCCAAGAAGATTAAAGACGCTATGGATAAAGTAGGGGCGTAATGGCGACATACAAGCTGAACTATGCCCCTGTGGTGCAGGCGGCCTTTGATGAAAATGAACGGACTGCTGAGTTGTTCAACTGCAGGACCATCAAGGATATAAACCATCTTGTAAAAAACAAACTTACGGACGGCCTTGTTCTCATCAGTGAGGCCATACAGGAACGGAAATTTGCCAAGGCGGCGGATGATATTGCGGCCCATCCAGAAACCAAAATTATCCTGATAGCCGGACCCAGCAGCAGCGGCAAAACTACTTTTACCCAGCGGCTGCGGGTGCAG
>JAKSOM010000187.1 GCA_024405585.1 Acidaminococcaceae bacterium
TGGCCGCCCTGCGGCAAATCTTGTCATAAACCTTGGCCGCCACCCTGCCCATATTCTCACCGGTGCAATCCCTGAGGGAAATACCCATAGTGATGGTCCGGATATCCAGACAGTCATGGGTAATCATTTTGGTGGTTTCCAAAACATCCTGAACGCTGTAAAGCATACCCCCTCCTAAACCCTGTGCATGGCCTTGAAAATCTCTTCGCTCTGCAAACGGATCTCCAGCCCCATCTCGTCCCCCAACTTGGTGAACTTCTCCTGGGCCGCCTTAAAAGAAATCCCGTCATCGGACATATCCGCCAACAGCACCATATTGAAGAAACCCTCCATAATATTCTGGTTGATATCCACAATATTAATCTTCTCCTCGGCACAGGTGGTGGCAACCCTGGCCACAATCCCCACCTTGTCCCTGCCCAACACAGTAATTACAATCCTCATACTGACCTCCTCCGTCACACTATCTGGAAAATATAAAACTTCAAATAATTGGTCTCCGGCACATTCCACAAAATCGGATGATCCGGTGCCTGCTGCCTGGCCTCAACCTGCCGCAAAGACACACAAGCATCCCTGGCTGCCCCCTTCAGCATCTCCACGAAGAACTCCTCCTTCATAAAGTGGGAACAGGAACAGGTGGCCAAATAACCCCCCCTGGGCAAAAGTTTCATGGCCTTGCGATTGATTTCCTTATAGCCCCTGATGGCGGCGGGAACCGTGGCCCCGCTCTTGGTAAAAGCGGGGGGATCAAGAATAATAAAATCAAAATCCTTGTTATGCTCCTCCTCCATTTTGGTCAGCAAATCAAAAACATTGGCCTCCACCGTCTCCAACTTCAAACCGTTCAACTCCGCATTCCTGCGGGCCATAGCCAAAGCGTCCGCACTGATATCCACCGCCACCACCCGCTCCGCACCGCCCTTTGCGGCGTTCAAAGCAAAGGAACCGGTATGGGTAAAGCAATCCAGCACCCTCCTGCCCCGCACCAACCTGGCCACCGCCTGACGGTTATATTTCTGGTCCAAAAAATAACCCGTCTTCTGACCCTTGGCAAAATCAACCTGATAGCGGATACCGTTCTCTAAAATTTCCGTGACTCCTGCCTCCAACTCCGCCCGGGCACTGTCAGCCGGCTTCCGCCACCATCCCGTACCCTGCGGCAGCCCTTCCAGCTCACGGATCTTCACATCATTCCGTTCATAAATACCCTTCACCTCCGGCAGCACCTGCAAAAGGGCATTGAAAATAACATCCTTCCGCTGCTCCGTACCCAAAGACAATACCTGGGCCACCAAAACATCCTGGAAACGGTCCACCGTCAGACCGGGGAAAGCGTCCGCCTCGCCAAAAATCAAACGGCAGCAATCAAAATCCGCCCCCATCACGGTACGGCGGTAATCCAGGGCATAACCCACCCTGCGGGCCCAGAACTGTTCGTCAAACCTGTCATTGGTATTGGTGGAAATAATCCGCACCCGAATCTTGGAATAGTCATTCACAAAACCGCTGCCGATATACTTGCCCTTATGGCTCAGCACATCCACAATATCACCGTTCCGCTACTCCCCCTCCACCTCCGCGCTTCCTGCTCGACCGCCGCCCATCGCACTCCTGCCCACCCCCCTCGCCAGATACACCCCCGCACGACCCTCACCGACCCCCCCCCCCCCCCCCAGCCCCCCCCCCCCACCCCCCGCCCCCTCCCCCCCC
>JAKSOM010000188.1 GCA_024405585.1 Acidaminococcaceae bacterium
TCCCCATAAGTTGCAGGTTGCCGTTGTTTTTGATGTCCGTCCCGATATTCAGGTGGTCCGCCTGTACGGGCAGTGTTTTCCCTTCAAGTCCCTCCCCGTTGACGGTCATTGCTTTTTGGGTGATTGTTACGTCGTTGTTTACATAGATGTCCCCGTTGATGACTGTTGTACCGCTGCTTGTTGCCGTTCCGTCTGTAACCGTTGTCCCCAATATGCCTTCGTCCAGTGTCAGCACTCCAAAGTTTTGGACGTTTTCCCCCATCAGGGCGTTGGCGGATATTTCAAATTCCGATCCGTTGTCTATTAGAATTTTGTTGGCTATTACTGTCGCGGTGTCCGCTTTGATGTTTGCCCCGCTGCCTCCGGAAACAGGGTCTTTGGTGATGTGTAAAAGCCCCGTACCTGATATGTTGGCTTTTAATTCTACAGTTCCCGTTGATACCCCTTCGCCGTCATATTCCCCGCCATACATGTTGATGGTGCCAAGGTTTTGCATTGATCCTGCAATAAGCCCGGTCGCATGGGCCGTCACTTCCGAGAGGTTGTCGATTTCTATGCGGAGTTGTTCTATTCTGTACCCTTTGCCTATGTTCAGTTTGCTGTTGTTTATGTATGTTATGCCGTGTTTGTCTGTTTCCGTTTCCGTTACTTTGTCTATTACGTTGGCGTTTAATAGAAGGTTCGGGGTGTCCTGCAGGTATAGCGATCCTTGGTTGTTGACTACATATTCTTTGAATCCGGATACCATGCCGACGTTTATGATGTGCAGTTCGTCCCGCGATTTTGTCAGGCTTACCCCGTAGTTGCCGTCCTGTATGCCCGCTGCCGGATCTGCCGCCTGCGCCAGCATTGTGTTGACGATTTGTCCGCCTTCCAAATTGAACCCGTTGCCGTTCAATGTCAAGATGCGGGATTCACGCGTGCCGCCCGCTTTGCTGGCGGTCAATGTCCCCAGTCCGCTTTCCGTGATACGGTCGTCATAGGCCTGAAGTATGTCAATAACGTTTATGTGGTTAGTCCCGTCTGTAAGATTTTGGAAATATGAGCCTGTTGTTAAACTTGTCAGGTCCCCGTCCCATCTCGGTGTTGTTGTTTTTATTGTACCGTTGTAGACCACATAGTCCTGCATCAGGGTGTAGTTTTTGTCTATGTCTTTCAAAATACTGTCTATGGTAGCTTTGGTTTTGACCATTATCGCCGCTTCCGCCAATGCCAAATATTCTGTACCTCCTGACTCTCCATAAGTCCCTTGAGATACTTTTGCCATTGCTTCATTTACTGCATTGGGATTGTCTGCAAGCTTTGCACCAACGAAAGCGGAAGCTGTGTCATAACTTAGTCCTGCCCCCTGCAGTGCCTGGTATACCCTGTACGGGGTTGCCAAGGTGGAGTCCGCGTCAAAGGAGTAGGTGTTGAAGGACGCGCCCTGTCTTGCCATTTTTGTCTGTTTTGCGGTAACAGCAGGTTTGCTGATTTCCTCCCCGCCTGCCCCTGTCCCCAGTGACAGGTATTCCCCGTCCGGGGTTACCCCTCCCATGCTCCCCCCGTTGATTACTTCTATGAGTGTGAGTTCTGACGGTTCTGCCGTGATTTTCAGCTCGGGGCTGTCCTCCCTCAGTTGTTCAAAGGTGTAGGCGAAGCTGCCGTATTTTGTTACTGTTTTTTCAATTTTCAGGTGTGCTTCGGATGTTAA
>JAKSOM010000189.1 GCA_024405585.1 Acidaminococcaceae bacterium
CTGCCCAATCCCTTTTATGTGCCGGAACTGAAAGAACTGACCGGCAATGAGAAAGCGGTACAGGAATATATTAACGCCCAGCCCCAGACGGCAAAGTTTTTAAGGTGCCTGGAAAATATGGTGGACTGTGTTGTGGAAGAATTTGTCAAGAAAGACAAACCTCAATTAGTGATTAGTGTTGGCTGTACAGGCGGCCGCCACCGCAGTGTTTATGTTGCCAATATGCTGGTGCAACATCTTTTGGCGGGGGGCTTCAATGCCCAGACCAGTCATCGTGATATAGACAGGTAAGGAGTTGTGTTTGCGTGAGAAAATGGTATAACTGGTTGTGCCCTGGCATTAACCTGAAACGCTGGCTCTTCCTGTTTGTTTTGGGTGTGCTTTTGGTGGCTTTCGGTTTGGCCTTTATCTTCAATTTCCAGTTCATGGGATTGATGGAAGAATATGTTTTTTATGCAGTATATAAAGTAACTGGAAGATATTCCAATTATTTCACTTATTTCTTTGGCGGTATCTTTTTGTTCTTTGGCGGTTGGGCAATGTTCCGTGCCATGCGGAAAGTCATTGCTTCCGTAGTGTCCGCAGTGTTGCCGGACAAAAGCCGTTCCTTGATGGAAACCCTTTTTGTACAGCACAAGTTGACCCACGGCCCGGTGATTACGGTGGTGGGCGGCGGTACGGGTCTTGCCACCTTGTTGCGGGGGATGAAGAATATTACCAAGCACTGGACAGCGGTTGTGGCAACCGGTGAGAACGGCGGCTCTTCCGGCCGTTTGACCAGGGAACTGGGAATCATTCCTCCCGGTGATTTGCGGAACTGTTTGACCGCTTTGGCGGACTCCGAACCTATGATGGAACGGTTGATGCAATACCGTTTTGAAAAGGACTCCCCCCTGGCAGGCCATTGCTTTGGTAATCTTTTGATTGCGGCTTTGGCAGAGGCGGAAGGGGGCATGGAGGAAGGTCTTTCGGTTGCCAGCCAGATTCTGAAAGTTCGTGGGCGGGTTGTGCCCTCAACTTTGGATGATATTGAATTAGTGGCGGAAATGAGCGACGGTTCCTATGTATATGGGGAGGCGCAGATTCCCATTATGCACAAACATATTGTGAAAATGCACACCCGTCCCAATAATCCCAAGGCCGCCAAGGATGCGGTGGAAGCCATTGAAAAAGCGGATGTTTTGATTTTCGGACCGGGTTCGCTCTATACGAGTATCATTCCCAACTTGTTGGTGGAGGAAATCCGTGATGCGGTGATTAAGTCCAATGCGGCCAAGGTTTATATTTGTAATGTGCTGACCGAGCCGGGGGAAACTGACGGCTATGGCGCCTATGACCATGTGAAGGCCTTGATTGACCATGTGGGTATGCAGTTCCTGGATTATGTTATTGTGAACAGCGACAGAATAACGGATGGGCAGTTGAAAGCATACAACAATAATGTGAGCAAGCCCGTGCCCCCTGATTACGCAAAGCTCAGGAAATTGGGCGTTAGCGTAATTCCGGCTTCCCTTTCCAGCAGGGAGGACTTTGCCAAACATGATTCGGAAAAACTGGCGAACGCTTTAATCCAACTGGTGTACAAAATGCGTGTATTCGGTAAGGGGCTGCAATTTTTTGATTATTATTTTCTTCAGGAATATCTGAAAACCCGTTGGCAGCACGGGGAAGAGGATTTACGCAGAACCT
>JAKSOM010000019.1 GCA_024405585.1 Acidaminococcaceae bacterium
AATCTATGACAATGACCCGGATATGCGTTGGGATTTGTTGCGGCTGCCCTTTGCCCATGGCATCAGCGGCGGGGATGTGATTAGAGAATTAGCGAGTAGAGTGTAGGTGTCAGGTGTTAGGTTTTAGGTGTGAGGGATGAACTTTTTCCGCCCCAGGCGTGGGGCGGGGGACCGTCTAAAGGAACATAGAAAGACGGTGGTGGGGTCGCTTGCTTGTAGTTAGAAGTTGAAAGTTAGAAGTTATAAATTTCGGTGCAAGGTTTCTGTGATTAGAGCAATGGTTAGCATTATGTTAAGTTTAGTTATTCAGTCGGGGAGAGCGACCCACCCCGTCTTGCTTCGCAATCCACCCCGCCCACGCCTGGGCGGGAAAAGGGCAGCGGAGAGCGGACTTTCCTCAACCCTGAAACCTAAAAGCTAAAATCGACAAAGAAAGGAGGTGAAGGAATATGGAGTTGAATGAGATTTTGCAAAGTGCTTCCAACTACGGCTTTCCCATGCTTATCAGCTGTTATTTGCTGGTGAGGATGGAAAGCAGGATGAATTGGTTGACGTAAGCATTGAATCAGCTTTGTGTGGCTTTAGAACACAAATAACAAAAAGGCCCGTGCGGTTCGCACGGGCCTTTTTGTTATTCAGGGTTGGGCTAACAGTTAAAATAAGTTAGAAGTTAGAAATTATTTGAAAAAATATAGAGACAGTATGTACCACCTTACATTAACTTATCCAAATATTCACAGTACACTCCCCGACATAACAGCCGCCGGATTAACCTTCTGTCTCGAATATCCCTCAGAACTCGCGTTCTGATTAATACTCTGAAGATTATCCACTATTTCAGATGGTATTGTTTCTGAACGATTTAGGAGTTCTTTAAGTGCAGCACCTGTCTGCCTCATCCCTCCCACAACCTGTTCCAACTCCTCATCAGTGAGTTCAATTTTCTTGTCAGCATTCAGCGGCTGTGGAATCTTTTCCTCGCTTTTCTTAGAATCTTTTTCAAACATAAATTTCTCCTCCTATAAAAAACATTCATTTTTTTTATTGTACCATAATCCATTGTCTGTTACAATAAAAATCCAAATTATGTTATGTTTTCATTTTTCGATAATATTTGCATAATGATATAAAATCTGCGGAGGAGAGCGACCATGCGAATTTTCTTGCCCCTCACGTAAGGAGGGGATGGGCCACGAAGTGGCGGGGTGGGTTCTAATTATAGGAATATACTTCCACAACTGTCCACTGTTCTCTGTCCAGTGTTCACTTTACTCAATCCTGTTGGCTGATGGCTGATATTGTGTGGCTTTGGAACACAAATAATAAAAAGGCCCGTGCGGTTCGCACGGGCCTTTTTTGTGACCTTATTACATGCAAAAACGTGATAAATGACGAACAAATCACTTGCAATTTCGTGATATTGTGACTATAATTTACCTGTAATTTCGTGATATATGCTATTTTGTTTACGTGCAATTTCGTGATAAGGAGGGGGCGGATTATGCTCAAGCGTAAGATTTACAGGCAGTTTGCCGCATGGAAGGAAAAAAGTCGGGGCCGTACGGCTCTATTAGTGTGTGGGGCACGCCGTACCGGCAAGAGTTTTATTGTTCAAGAGTTTGCCAAGAATGAGTACGCCAGTCATATAATTATTGATTTTGGCAATGCGGCTAAGGAAGTCAAGGATATCTTTTTGCAGGACGGGTCTAATTTGAACCTGTTTTTTGCCAAGTTGGGCGCCTACTACCGTACGAAGCTTTGGCCAAGGCAATCAGCCATAATTTTTGATGAAGTCCAGCAATTTCCCCCGGCACGTCAGTTGTTGAAATATTTGGTGGCTGATGGGCGTTACGACTATTTGGAAACCGGCTCCCTTGTAGGGTTGCGGCAGAATGTGGAAAACATCATCATCCCTTCGGAGGAGGAGCAAATAAATTTGTACCCTTTGGATTTTGAAGAATTTCTTTGGGCCTTGGGGGATGATGTTACTGGAGATGTGATGCGGGAACACTATGATATAAGGGCTGAATTAGGTCAGCCCTTGCACCGCAGGATTATGAACGATTTCCGTCAATATATGTTGGTGGGGGGCATGCCACAGGCGGTCAACGCCTATCTGCCAAGCCAGGATTTTGCGGCGGCGGATGAGGCCAAAAAACGCATTTTGGAACTTTATCGGAAGGGCATTACCAAGTTTGCCGGGGGATATGAGGAAAAGGTTATGAGCATTTTTGATGCCATTCCCGGTCAACTGGCGAAAAAAGAAAAGAAGTATAACTTGGCAGATATAAGCAAGCGGGCCAGATACAGGGAGTACAATAGCGCCTTCATGTGGCTTAAGGAAGCCATGATTGTCAATACCTGTTTCAACGCCACGGACCCGAATGTGGGGCTGGCCATGAGCAGGGAATGCACCACACAAAAATGCTATATGGGGGATACCGGCCTTTTGGTGACCATGGCCTTTATGGATGAGGATTTCACCGGAAATGAGCTTTACCGGGCAGTTCTTTTTGATAAATTGAATGTCAATGAAGGTATGTTGATGGAAAACATTGTAGCCCAGGAGTTGAGATGCCATGGCAAAAAATTGTTTTTCTATTCACGGCAGGATTCCTCAAGCAGAAAAAACAGTATGGAAATAGATTTCCTTGTAAGGCAGGGCAGGAAAATATGCCCCGTAGAGGTGAAATCCGCCTCATCTTCCAGACATGCTTCCTTGGACAAATTTACCGGCAGGTTTTCGTCCAATTTGGGGAGCAGTTACATCCTTTCGCCCAGAGATGTATACGAAAAAGGTGGCATAATCCATCTTCCGCTTTATATGGCGATGTTTCTTTGACGGGGCTTTGTGTTTTATTCCAAGTCCAGGGCGATGCGGATGGCTTCCGCCACGCCGCCGTTGTTGTTGTCCGTCACAATGTGTTGGGCGTGGAAACGGACATCCGGATGGGCGTTGGCCACTGCCACTCCGACTTTGGCGTTTTCTATCATGGAAAGGTCGTTCAAACTGTCGCCGATGCACATAATTTCCGACTGGTGTATGTGCCAGGTATCCGCCAGATGTTTGACGGCGTTCCATTTGTTGATGCCGGGGCTGATAATCTCCAAAAAATTTTGTGCCGAGCTGGTTAGCTCTATGCGGCCGGCGAATCTTTGGCCCAGGTCCAATCGGATGGGGCTGATTGTTTCCGGGGCGGTTATTATCAGGAGTTTGTAAACCCTGTGCCTTTCGTTGAAAAGCCGTTCCCCGATTTCCAGTACGGGTTTGTTGATGATTTTGCTGTACCAGCGGCTGTCCTCGTTGAGCCGGTCCGTGTAGACCTCCCCGCCCCAGTAGGCCTGTACGTGGAGCCGGAATTTTTGGCAGTATTGCAATACTTCGCAGGCCAGTTCCGGGTCCATGAAGGATTCGAAGAGTACTTCGCCGCTGCGGCTGCCTTTTACCAATGCCCCGTTGTAGGAGATGAGGGGCACATCCAGTTTCAGGGCATCCGCATAGGGTTTGGCGGCCTCATACATGCGGCCGGTGGCCAGAATGAATTTGATGCCCCGGGCTGCAGCCAGTTGAATTGCATCGAAGTCCTTTTGGGTGATTTTTTTTTCGTCCGTGAGCAGGGTGCCATCCATGTCGGTGACGATGAGTTTGATGGACATAGATCCTACCTTCTGTAAAATGATTCAATATTATAGCACATCGGTGCGGTCGATGAAATATGTTTGTCTTTTTGGGTGTATCGTGTTAAAATAAATATGGCGTGATTTACCTTTGGGGTTTACATGCACACTATTGAAAAGAGGACTTTGTGATGAAACAAAGTGACAAATTCCGTCAGGCCAACAAGGAGGCCCTGGCGACGGTTATTGCTACTGTGGCAGTAATTCTCTTTTGGTGGGCGGCGGGCTTCGGCCTGGCCGATTGCAAGACCATGATTTTGGGCACACCGCTCTGGGTTTGGGGAGGTTGTGTAGGCACTTGGATTTTTGCTTGTGTTGTGGTTTATCTGCTCATCAAGTTCGTCTACAAGGATTTTGATTTGGACGAGGAGGTCAGCCATGAGTAGCATTTTTAATTTGCTTCCCGTTTTTGCATTTCTGGTATTTTTGCTGTTCGTCTCCCTGAAGATTCAGCGGGATTCCGCCAGTGACAGGGCCGCCAATTTTGCCAGGGATTATTTTATCGGCGGCAGGACTCTGGGCGGGTTTGTGCTGGCTATGACCACAGCGGCCACCTATTCTTCCGTTTCCACCTTCGTAGGGGGTCCCGGCGTGGCCTGGAGCATCGGCTGGGGCTGGCTCTATATGGCCATGGTGCAGGTGGTGGTAATCTTTTTGGTGTTGGGTGTGTTCGGCAAAAAGATTGCCCTGGTGGCCCACAAGATTGATGCGGTGACGGTGATTGATGTTTTGCGGGCCCGCTACCATTCGGATATGTTGGCCAATTTTGCCGCTTTGGTGACGGTGGCTTTTTTCTGCGCCACCATGGTTGCCCAGTTCGTAGGTGCGGCCAAGTTGTTTGAGGCGGTGACGGGTTTTTCCTATGTCACCGGTCTGACCATGTTTGGCCTGATTGTGGTTTTCTATACCACCGTGGGCGGCTTTAAGGGCGTGGCGGTGACGGATGCTTTTTGTGCCATTGCCATGCTGATTGGCACCTGTCTGCTTTTCGGTTGTATGTTGTCTGTGGGCGGGGGTTATTTGAAGATTATGTCGGATATGGCGGTGCAACATCCGGATATGTTGGAGCCCCTTAGCGGCGGCAAGATGCCTATGAGTTTGTATATTTCCATGTGGTGTTTGGTAGGCATTTGTACCCTTTCCCTGCCCCAAAGCGTGGTGCGGAGCATATCTTACAAGGACACTAAGGCCCTGCACCGGGCCATGTTGATCGGCACCATAGTGATTGGCGCCATGACTTTGTTCGCCACCAGTTTGGGCGTGGTGGCCAAGGGCGTGCTGACCCAGCCCATGTCCGCTTATGGCAGTGTGGATAATATTACTCCCAGGGCCATTGTGGAGAGTATGGGCCCCTTCTGGGCCGGGGTTTGCATCATCGGGCCTGTGGCGGCCACTATTTCCACGGTTTCCAGTTTGCTTTTGACCGCTTCCGGTTCCATCGTCAAAGATGTGTATATGAACATCCGTGAAAAGCAGGGCAAACCTTTGCCCAACGAGTCCATCCGCACTTACAGTTTGGTGGGGACAATCCTTATTGGTATCGGGGTTTATTGGATTTCCATTTCGCCCCCCAGTGTTATTTGGAAAATCAATATGTTTGCCTTTGGCGGGTTGGAGACCGCTTTCTTCTGGGTGCTGATTTTCGGCCTGTTCTGGAGCAAAGCCAACAAGATGGGGGCGCTGTTCGCCATGTACGGCGGCGTAGTGATTTATTGCGTCAGCATGGCCATGAAGTTCAATGTTTTGAATTTGCATCAGATTGTGCTGGGTATCGGCGGTTCTTTGGTTCTGTTCCTTGTGGGCAATGCCCTGGGCAAGGAGCCGGATGAGGCCACCCGGCGGCTCTTCTTCCCGGAGCAGTTCGATTGATATGTTGGATAGCATTGTGCAAATGATTGACCGGCGGACTGCGGCCATGGTGGCCAACCGGTCAAGTTTGCTGGATGAGGAAATGAACCTTCGGGCAGTGGCCTATATGATAGGGGATTTGCTTCTGCCCATGTGCTGTATGGTTTGCAATGTGTCAAAACTTAAAGACATTTTGATAAGAACTGATTTGTGTTCCGGAAATCCGGCCTTGGCGGAAAAATTGGCTAAACTGATATATGATTATCTGGCCCGGTGTAAGGGGCTGGGATAGAAAAAAGCATCCGTTGGCAACAACGGGTGCTTTTTTTATATTCCAAAGTACATTTTCAGGATGATGTTTTTGGCACCTTCCATCTATTTCTACGCTGACGACCGCTGCGTTCCCTGTGGTTCAAGGACCGCTCCGGGACGGAGGTATAATTTTAATTTTTGTCGGTTTTTGCTTTGCAAATGATGGACAATTTTATTGGCTGTCGAAAAGTTAAAGTTCCGAAAAAATAAAGTGTCATTTTAGATTTTCGAAAATCGTATCTTGATTTTTCCGAAAAATCAATGTATTATAGGCAAAAAAGCGGAGGAAAGATGTACTACAGGCGAACTTTGGAAAAAATGGTGCGGCAAGCAAGCGGTTACTTCAAAGTAGTTATTATTACGGGACCAAGGCAGGTTGGCAAGACAACCCTTTTTCGGCATATTATGGAACCCGGGAGGAAATACGTTTCCCTGGATGATGCGGCGGCTTTGATTTTGGCCCGGGAGGATCCGGAAGGATTTTTCCTAAAATTTCCGCCGCCAGTACTTATTGATGAGGTGCAGAAGGCCCCCAATCTTTTTGGTTATATCAAACACATAGTGGATGAATCCAAAGACCGGGGGCAAATATGGCTTACGGGATCCCAGATTTTTACATTGATGGAGAACCTTGCGGATTCATTGGCAGGCAGGGTGGCTGTCTTGAATTTGCAGGGATTTAGTATGGCAGAACAGGATGGCGATTATGAAAGACCGCTTTTTTCTCCGGAAATTTCCTTGGACAGAAAAGGTAAAAAACTATCAAAAAATGAGGTGTTTGCAAGGATTTTGAGAGGCGGTTATCCCCAACTTTTGGATGGAACGCCGCGGGACTTGTATTTTTCATCATATTTGAACACATATATACAACGGGATGTTAAGAATGTTGTAAATGTGACTAAGGAGCTGAGTTTTATTAAATTTATAAAAGTTCTGGCCGCAAGGACGGGCCAAGTCCTTAACTATAATGATATCAGCAGAGATATTGAAGTTAGCGCTCCCACGGTTAAGAGTTGGGTGTCTGTGCTGGCAACCTCAGGGCTTATTTATCTTCTTCCCCCGTTCGGCGGGAATCTTTCCCAGCGTTCCATTAAGTCACCGAAATGCTATTTTTTGGATACAGGGCTTTGTTGTTACTTGTGCGGGCTGGAGGATGAAAATCAGGTATTGAATAGTTCTATGTCCGGAGCATTGTTCGAAACGTTTGTTGTGAGTGAATTGTTAAAATCTTTTTGGCATCACGGCAAAACACCGTTCTTTTACTTTTATAGGAACTCGGATAATAATCAGGAAGTGGATTTGATTATTGAACAAATGGGGAAAGTTTGGCCGGTGGAAATAAAGCTGAGTTCTACGCCGGACTTGAAAATGGCAAGACATTTTAAGGTTTTGGATAAGGTTGAGCGGGGACAAGGTTTGATTATTTGTACAGCGGGGGAATTAATGCCCTTGAGTAAGGATGTGTGGGTAGTACCGGTCGGAATGATATAGTGGGAACCTGTTGGATTTTGTAAAAAGTAGGGAATATAAAAGCATCTGCGGTTTTGCAGGTGCTTTTTTTATATTCCAAAGTACATTTTCAGGATGATGTTGAGGATGGTCCCCACCCCGATGGAGAGGAGGGAATTGCGTTTCCAGATATGGAGCAGGACCACGACAATACCGGCGATGATTTCGCTGGGGATGTGTAAGGGCGGACTGAATTGGATGCCCTTGTAGCAATACACCACCAGCATGGCCATAATGGCGGGGGGCAGGATTTTGCCCATGTAAAGGATGTAGGGCGGGGTGGCTTTGCTGCCGCTGAAAATCAAAAAGGGAATCAGCCGGATGAGCCCAGTTACCAGGGCCATTACCGCCAGCCCGGTCAGAAGATAGGTAGTGTTCATAGGATTTTATCCTCCCAGCGTTTGGCGAAAGTAAGAATGGCCGCAATGGCAATCATGGCAGGAATCAGGAAGTTTTTGGGCCCGAAAATCAGGAGGCAAGTTAGGGTGCTGGCCAGGCCGATTATGGCACTGAAATGTTTGTCGGAGTTCAGCCATTGTTCGGTGGCGATAACCACGAAAAGGGCGGTCAGGGCAAAGTCGATGCCGGGCAGATTCAAATCAAGGGCGGAACCTGCCACCGCGCCCAGGATTCCTCCGGCCACCCAGTAGGCGTAATCCAGAAGGGTTACATAAATATAGTAGGCCATTTTATCCGTGACCTGGGTTTTGACAGCCACCAAGGAATAGGTTTCGTCAGTCAGCAGCAGGGCCAGCAAATACTTTTTCCAGCCCAGAGGCCTGTAGTTTTCAATCATGGAAACTCCATAGAAAAGGTGGCGGGCGTTGACCAAAAAGGTGGTGACCGCCAAACCGATATAATCCATGCGGTTGACAAACAGGTTCACGCTCAAATATTCCATGGAGCCGGCATATACCGCCAAATTGCTCAAAGGGCAGAGCCAGGCAGGGAGTCCCTGGCTGGTCATCAGGATGCCCAAACAGGTTCCCAGCACGATGTAGCCGGTCATAACCGGTATGGAGTTTTGCAAAGCCAAACGGAAGGCAGATTTTTGTGTGTCCATATTGCATCACCTATGCCCAAGAGTGTAATTCTTCGGTGTAGGGTTGTCAATATTTTTGCAGGAAATCTTGACAAAGGAAGGGTGCAAGAGTAAAATGTTACAAAATAAACCGATGAGAAAGAGGAGTAGATTCCTTGCAGTTATCCAAGAGCGAGTTGCTGGCGGTGGGAGTGCAACGGACAATGTGGAATTGAATGGACTTTCGAGGGCAAGAGGAAAGGGAAGGGATTCCTGAGTATGGGCGCCGGGGCAGAACTCCCCGTTAACAAAGGTTGGCATATGGTGGTATGCAAAAAGTGGATGCGTCAGTGCATCAAGCCGGGTGGCACCGCAGGTATTACACCTGTCCCAGCGATTTTGTATAGCCGGGACAGTTTTTTTGTTTCCCGGGGAAAGGATGAAAAAAATGACGACGGAGAAAATTCCCTACAAGATTTTTTTGACGGAGGATGAGCTTCCAAAGGCATGGTACAACTTGAGGGCGGATATGAAGAACAAGCCGGCCCCCCTGCTGAATCCACAGACCCACGCCCCCATGACGGCGTCAGAATTGGAGAAGGTTTTTTGCAAGGAACTGGTGGCGCAGGAATTGGATGATGTGAATCCCTATATTCCCATTCCCGATGAGATTTTGAACTTTTACCGCATGTACCGGCCCTCCCCCTTGGTACGGGCCTATTGTCTGGAGAAAAAGCTGCAGACCCCGGCCAAGATTTATTACAAATTTGAAGGCCAGAACACCAGCGGCAGCCATAAATTGAACAGTGCCATTCCCCAGGCCTATTACGCCAAGAAGCAGGGGCTGAAGGGCGTCACTACGGAGACCGGGGCGGGCCAGTGGGGTACGGCTTTGGCCATGGCCTGCAGTTACTACGGTTTGGATTGCCGGGTATTTATGGTGAAGGGTTCCTATGAGCAGAAGCCCTTCCGCCGGGAGGTTATGCGGGTGTATGGGGCCGGGGTGACCCCCTCCCCCTCCGATACCACTGCCATCGGTCGTCAGATTTTGGCGGAGCATCCCGGCACCACCGGGTCCTTGGGCTGTGCCATCAGCGAGGCGGTGGAGACGGCGGTGAACAACGAGGGCTACCGTTATGTTTTGGGCAGCGTGCTGAATCTGGTTATGCTCCACCAGAGCATTGTGGGTTTGGAAAGCAAGGCGGCTATGGACAAATACGGCATCCGGCCGGATGTGATTATCGGCTGCGCCGGGGGCGGTTCCAATTTGGGCGGCTTGATTGCCCCCTTTATGGGCGAAATGCTGAAGGGTCAGGCCCGGTATGAAATTATTGCGGTGGAACCCTCCTCCTGTCCCAGTTTGACCAGGGGTACTTTTGCCTATGACTATTGTGATACGGGCCGGGTCTGCCCCTTGGCCAAGATGAAGACACTGGGAGCCAACTTCAGTCCCGGCGCCAACCGTGCTGGGGGCTTGCGTTACCACGGCATGAGCCCCGTCCTGAGCCAGCTCTATGAAGACGGTTATATGAAAGCGGTCAGCGTTCCCCAAACCAAGGTTTTCGAGGCGGCGGAAATGTTTGCCCGGGTGGAGGGCACCCTGCCGGCACCGGAATCCAGCCACGCCATCCGCATCGCCATTGATGAGGCCCTGAAATGCAAGGAGACCGGGGAGGAGAAAACCATTCTCTTTGGCCTGACCGGTACGGGTTATTTTGATATGTATGCCTACGAAAAGTTCCACAATCATCAGATGGATGACTATATTCCGTCTGACGAGGAACTGCAGAAAAATTTTGCCTTGCTGCCCAAGGTTTGAAAAGATTGGCCGTAAGGAGAAAAAGTAGTTTTATTGGGCTGATACATGGATTGGCTCTTGACAAAGTCGGGGCAAAGTTGTAAACTACAAAACACTTGAATATTGCTCATCAAGAGCGACGGAGGGACTGGCCCTGTGAAGTCGCAGCAACCTGTTCGGTCAGGTGCTAATTCCAGCGTGTAGCGAGAGATGAGAATCCACTATGTTTGTTTTGGCGGCGTTCTCTGAACGCCGCCTTTCGGTATAACGGGGTGGGTTTGTGCGGAAAGGAAGAAAAGTTATGAAAAAGTTTTTTACCAGTGAAAGCGTAACTGAGGGACATCCCGACAAAATTGCGGACCAAATCAGTGATGCGGCGTTGGATGCTTTGTTGGCTGAAGACCCTCAAAGTCGTGTAGCGAGAGAGACTTTGGTCGCTACGGGGCAAATTCATGTGGCAGGTGAGATTACTACCAAAGCATACGTGGATATTGCCAAAATTGCCCGTCAGACCGTAGTGGAAATTGGTTATGACCGGGCCAAATATGGTTTTGACGGCAACAGCTGCGGGGTCTTGATTTCTGTGGATGAGCAGAGCAGTGACATTGCCTTGGGTGTGGATAACTCTTTGGAAACCAAGGGGGGTGCGGTACAGGAATTGGGTGCCGGCGACCAGGGTATGATGTTCGGCTATGCCACCAACGAGACGGACACCTATATGCCCATGCCCGTTTATTTGGCGGACCAGCTGGCATTGCAACTAACCAAAGTGCGGAAAACCGGCGTATTGCCCTATTTGCGGCCTGACGGCAAGACCCAGGTTACAGTTGAATACGAAAATGACAAACCGGTGCGGGTGGACACGGTGGTGGTTTCTTGCCAACATGCACCGGAAGTGGAACAAAAACAGATTCGTGAGGATATTATCCGTGAAGTTATCACGAAAATTATTCCCCGGGAAATGTTGGACGACAATACCAAGTATTACATCAATCCCACCGGCAGATTTGTTATCGGCGGGCCGGCGGGGGATTGC
The DNA here is from genome assembly GCA_024405585.1 of Acidaminococcaceae bacterium. Taxonomy (GTDB): domain Bacteria; phylum Bacillota; class Negativicutes; order Acidaminococcales; family Acidaminococcaceae; genus Phascolarctobacterium_B. The sequence continues at coordinate 11,203 of JAKSOM010000019.1, forward strand.
GGTCTGACCGGCAGAAAAATCATTGTAGACACCTATGGCGGCATGGCCCGGCATGGGGGCGGCGCCTTCAGCGGCAAGGACCCCAGCAAGGTTGACCGTTCAGCGGCTTATGCGGCAAGGTATGTGGCAAAGAATGTGGTGGCGGCTGGATTGGCGGATAAATGTGAAATTCAGCTGGCTTATGCCATCGGTGTGGCCCAACCCGTCAGCATTCTGGTGGACACCTTCGGCACAGGTAAGATTGGTGAAGACAAAATTGTGGAGTTGATAAAAAAGAATTTTCAATTAAGCCCCAGCGGCATTATTCGGGAATTGGATTTATTACGCCCGATATATAAGAAAACTGCCGCCTACGGACATTTCGGCAGAAAAGATGTGGAGTTCCCGTGGGAAAAATTGGACAAGGCGGAAGCATTAAAGAAGGCAGCCAACAGCTAACAGCTTTTAGGTGTTAGGTTTTAGGTTTCAGAAAAGTTGGATGAAAGCGAACTCTCGTCCGCCCATTTAGGGGTTGAGAAAGCATGTTATGCTTTCGAGCCGGAGCACGCCTTGGAACACCGAGAGTGCGGAGGATGGGCAGGGACCGTCCAAAGGAACATAAAAGGACGGTGGTGGGGTCGCTCACTAAGAGTTAAAAGTTATAAGTTAGAAGTTAGAAATTA
>JAKSOM010000190.1 GCA_024405585.1 Acidaminococcaceae bacterium
GATATGCTGACCATGAAGGAGCATTTGCAGGTCATCAAGGGACGCAAGTTTGTTTATATCGGCGATGGGAACAATATGACCCACTCCCTGATGTTTGCCTGTGCCAAGTGCGGGGTGAATATGGTGGCGGCCTGTCCAGCCAATCATATGCCGGATGCGGAGATTGTCCGGCAGGCCCAGGAGGATGCCAAGCAGACCGGGGCTGCCATCAGTGTGATTCACGACCCGGTGGCGGCGGCAAGGGATGCGGATGTGCTCTATACTGATACTTGGGCCAGCATGGGGCAGGAGGCGGAGCATGAGGAACGGGTCAGGGATTTTCAGGGGTACCAAATCAATATGGATCTGTTGAAATTGGCCCGGCCTACCTGCATCGTGATGCATTGCCTGCCGGCCTACAGGGGGGAAGAAATTACGGATGAGGTGTTGGAATGCCCTCAAAGCGTTATTTTTGACGAGGCGGAAAACCGCCTGCATGCCCAGAAGGCCATTATGGTGCTTTTGATGAGCAGGGAGAAGTTGTGATAAAAAAACCTGGAAAACTTCCAGGTTTTTTGTTGCAATATGGGGATAGTTGTGATATGATTGTTCGGCATATTATCTAAAATAGTATTTTGTATGCTTATATAATTAAGGAGGAAAATGAAAATGGCATCAAAGTTTGAAAGAAACGGTAATATTGGTACTTTGGAACTGACTGTTCCTGCGGCTGAGGTGAAACAGGCCTTTGCCAGCGCAGTGACCAAGATTGCCAACCAAGTTAATATTCCCGGTTTCCGTAAGGGCAAGGCTCCCAGGAATATGATTGAGAATTATTACGGTGCGGATGCGGTCAAGGGTGAGGCATATCAGATGGCTGTCAATAAGGCCTATCAAAAAGCCCTTGAGGAACATAAAATCATCGTGGTTGCAGATCCCAAGGTGGAAGAGGAGACCTTTGAGGAGGGCAAGGATGCCAGCTTCAAGCTGAGCATGGTTTTGAAACCCGAACCCGAATTGGGCGAATACAAGGGCCTGAAGATTGAGAAAAAGGCGGCCCGTGTTACTGCCAAACAGGTTGACGCAGCCATCGAGGAACTCCGCAACCGCCATGCACGTATGGTTGTTGCCCCTGAAGGCACCAAGATTGAGAAGGGTGATTTTGCCATTATTGATTTTGCCGGCACCGTTGACGGTGAGCCCTTTGAAGGCGGCAAGGGTCAGGGTTACCCCTTGGAGGTCGGTTCCAACAGCTTCATTCCCGGGTTTGAAGACCAGCTGGTGGGTTTGGGCAAAGGTGAAAGCACCGATGTGAAGGTTACCTTCCCCAAGGATTATTTTGTGGCAGAGTTGGCAGGTAAGGAAGCAGTATTTAAGGTAAATGTTCAGGATGTAAAACGTAAAGAAGCTCCTGAACTGACCGATGAATATGTGGCTACGGAAACCAACAACGAATACAAGACCGTTGATGAATTGAAGGCCGGTTACAAAGAGAGATTGAAGGCCGCCGCAGAGCGTGACAACCAAATCCAATGGGAGCATGATTTGATTGTGGAAGCCGTGAAGAATGCCAAGTTTGAGGTTCCTGAAGTGATGATTGAGGACCGCATTTCCCAAATGGTGGAAGAGTTGAAATTGTCCTTGGAAGCCCGTCGGATGAATCTGGAACAATATATGAAGCTGACAGGTCAGGACATGGATAA
>JAKSOM010000191.1 GCA_024405585.1 Acidaminococcaceae bacterium
GGTCTTTAAGAGGAGGGCGGCAATCTGCTCCACGCCCTCTTTCTTGGCTACGGAGGCAGAATAGGTGTATTTGTTCCTCGCCTGGGATTCACCTGCAAAAGCCGTCTGTAAATTTTTTTCAGTCTGAGTACCTGCATATTTGTTTGCCATTTTCATTTCTCCTTTCAAAACAATGCGTGCTCATTTTCCTGGCGTTTTCCGCCTTTAGGCAAAATGCCCATATATCTGTACCCGTTTTCCGTAATGATACGGCCTCGGGGGGTACGCTGTAAAAATCCCAACTGCATCAGATAGGGCTCCACCACATCCTCGATGGTGGTGACCTCCTCAGAAACGGAAGCCGCAATGGTCTCCACCCCCACCGGTCCCCCGTTGAATTTCTCAATAATGCTCTGTAAAATGCGGCGGTCATTCCTATCCAAACCCCGGTCATCAACCTCCAACCTGTTCAAAGCAAAATCCGCATCCTTGCGGGTCACAATATCCGAACCGTTGACCTGGGCAAAATCCCGCACCCGCTTCAAAAGCCGGTTGGCAATACGGGGTGTGCCCCTGCTGCGGCGGGCAATCTCCGCCGCCCCCTCCGCATCAATGGCAATATGCAAAAGTTCCGCCGAACGCTTGACAATAATCTCCAAATCTTTGGGAGTATAAAACTCCAGCCGGCACTGGACACCGAAACGGTCCCTCAAGGGTGCTGCCACGGAACCCAGACGGGTGGTGGCCCCAATCAAAGTGAAGGGGGGCAAATCCAGCCGCACGCTGCGGGCCGCAGGCCCCTTGCCAATGACAATATCCAGGGCATAATCCTCCATGGCGGAATAAAGAATCTCCTCCACCGTCTTGCTCAGCCGGTGAATCTCATCAATAAAAAGCACATCGTTATCCTGCAAATTGGTCAGGATGGCCGCCAAATCTCCCTGCCGCTCAATGGCGGGACCGCTGGTAATCCTGATATTGACCCCCAGCTCATTGGCGATAATATTCGCCAAGGTGGTCTTGCCCAGCCCCGGGGGACCGAACAAAAGCACATGGTCCAGCGCCTCATGCCGGGCAGCAGCAGCCCTGATGAAAACACTGAGATTATCTTTAATTTGACTCTGACCGATATATTCGTCCAGACGGCGGGGCCGCAAACTGGTCTGCCAATGGTCCTCCCCCGTCTCCCTGCCCGTAATAATCCGGTCATCCGTAAATTCCACTTGTTATCTCCTTGCAAACTGTTTCAGGGCCAGACGCAGGATTTCCTCACCCTTCAGGCCCTCCAAACCGTCCATTCCCTTAATGACATTCATCACTTCGCTCTTGCTGTAGCCCAGGGAAACCAGGGCCTCCACCGCCTCATCCACCTCTTTGGATGCGGCCGGAACTGGGGTCGCTTTGGTATTTTTGCCCCTGTCATAATCAACGCTATGCCGGGCAAACCCCAACTCCAGCACCTTGTCCTTCAACTCCAGCAGCAGCCGCTCCGCACCCTTCTTGCCGATGCCCGGCAACTGGGTCATATAATGCAAATCCTGCTTCTGCACCGCCGCCACAAAATTCTCCGGGGCCGTACTGCCAAGAATGCCCAAAGCAATCTTGGGCCCCACCCCCTTCACCGTCCGCAGCAGCTGGAACAGGGCGTAACTCAACTGAAGCAAAAAACCGAACAGGGTAATGGCATCCTCCCGCACA
>JAKSOM010000192.1 GCA_024405585.1 Acidaminococcaceae bacterium
TTGCGGCAGCGGTTCCGGCCGGAGGAACTGATTGGTTTTTTGGCCGGCAGGATGGGACTTGTGCAGGGGCAGGAGCCCCTGACCCTCAGGGAGTTTGTGGAGATTTTTGATGTTAGTAAATTGCCCAGGGAAAATATAATTTTGGAATGGTAAGGAAGTGATGGAATGCCGGAAATGCCGGAAGTGGAGCAGGTCAGAAGAACTTTGGAGCCACATATCAAGGGGAAAATTTTTCAAAAAGTGGAGGTTTTTCTGCCCCGTCTGATACAGTATCCAAGTGCAGAGGTTTTTGCACAAAAACTGCAGGGCCGCAGGATTGGGCAGGTGGGACGCAGGGGCAAGTATTTGGTCATTGGCACGGATGGGGGAGATTTGGTAGTGCATCTTAGGATGACCGGGGCTTTGCTTGCGGGCAAAGGGCAGGAGGTGCCGCCCTATGCCAAGATAAAATTCACTTTCACGGACGGGTCTTTGATGTGGTTCACGGATATCCGTACTTTTGGGACCTTGTATTTTGTGGATGACGGGCATGTGATAGAGGGACTGGCAACTTTGGGACCGGAGCCCTTGAGTGGGGGACTTACGGCGGATTACCTGATGGACAGGGCCAAGGGCAGCCGCAAGCCCGTAAAGACCTTCATTCTTGACCAAACTGTTATTGCCGGGCTGGGGAATATCTATGCGGATGAATCTCTGGCGGTGGCGGGCATCAGCCCTATGCGACTGGCAGGGGATGTAGAAGAAGTTGAATTTCCTAAATTGGTGGAGGCGATTAACAGGGTTATTTCCCAGGGTATCAGAAATCATGGCACCACCTTCCGGGATTACAAGGACGGGGAAGGTCAGAAAGGCAGCAACCAGAATTTTCTTCTGGTCTATGGCAGGGGCGGTGAACCCTGCAAAAAATGTGGGGGAATCCTGTCCAAAACCAAGGTGGGGGGCAGGGGAACAGTATATTGCGGGAGGTGTCAAAAATGATTGTGATAGGTTTGACCGGGGGTATGGCTTCAGGGAAGAGTACTGTAGCGAAATATATCAAAAGTTTGGGCATCAGTGTTTTTGATGCGGATGTGGAAGCGAAAAATGCGGTGGAGCCGGGTACACCTGGACTGCAGAAAATAGTGGAGACCTTCGGTGAGGAATATTTGGATGGTGGGATCTTGAATCGTGGCAAATTGGCCCAGTTGGTGTTCAGTAATAAGGATGAATTGCAGAAGTTGAATGCTATTGTGCATGGTGAGGTATGGAACCGGGCGGAGAAATTTATTGCCGCCGCAAAAAACAGGGGAGAGAAGGCGGTGGTGCTGGATGTGCCTTTGCTCATCCGTTGCGGTTGGCATAAGCGGGTGGATAAGGTCTGGGCCGTCACCATTCCCTACGAAGAGCAGATCAAAAGGGCCATGGCCCGGAACGGGATGTCGGAGGAGATGGCAAAAAAAAGATTGGCCACCCAGCTTCCCAATGAGGAACTTCACAAGTATGCGGATGTGGTCATCGACAACAGCGGCACTTTGGAAGTGACTTTCGGGGTGGTGGAACGGGAATTGGCAAAAATAAGTTTATAAAGTTGTTGACAGGCAATTCTCTCTGTGGTATGATACTTCGGTATCTGATGCGGTAGTGGCGGAACGGCAGACGCGCTAGCCTCAGGAGCTAGTGGGGGCAAC
>JAKSOM010000193.1 GCA_024405585.1 Acidaminococcaceae bacterium
ACGGCCGCAATCCAGCACGAACTCCGCCTCCACAGCACCCACCTTTTCCTTGGCCACATCCATCAGTTTTTCAGCCAATTCCTGCATACCTTCATTTACGGAAGAAGTATCAACGGGGCCGGCCAAAATGCTGGCTCCACCCAAACGTTGCACAACATTCAAAACCACCAATTTGGCGCCAAACTTTTCAGCAATCTCCTTTGCTGCCGCCAAGCAATTCCAACTGCCCTCAGAACCGTCCACGGGAACAAGAATCTTTTTGTACATCATTCTACCTCCTTATTATTACTCACGGCCACGTTTCGCCCGAGCCGCATGAATCCGTGCCGACTTGGCACTATATTTTTTTTCATCCCTGCTCAACCCCTCGTTAGGTTGTACCGAGGCATTGCCCATGGGAGAAATTCCCTTGAAAAAATAGGCGTAACCCAAAAGTCCCACCACCGCCGCCAAAGGAATGGAAGCAAAGAGATACTTGTATTCCTGAGGCATAACCATGGTGGCAAAGTCAAAAGCCACCACACAAAGCGGCACCACAATCATCTCCACCCATTTGTTATCCCCAATGGTCTTAAGGATGACAATATAGGTGATGAAGGCCAGGGCAAAGCTGGCCAAACTCATATAAACCAGAAAAAAGAACAAATCAAAACTCATAATTTACCCCCATTAAAACATATGTTTCCGCCACAATATATAACCGGCACTGCCGCCAATAATCACCGCCAAAACCATCACAATAGCGAACCCGTAAGGAGTGTCCGCAAAGGGCACGGGCACATTCATACCCCACAAACCGCTAATCAGGGTGGGGATGGCAAGCATAATCGTCACACTGGCCAAGAACTTCATAACCAAGTTCAGATTGTTGCTGATGATGCTGGCAAACACCTCCATCATGGAATTCAAAATGTGGGAATACATTTCCACCATTTCCGTGGCCTGCTTGAACTCAATGATAACATCATCCAAAAGGTCCTCATCCTCTTCAAAATTGGAAATCAGGCCGTTGGAAGTGCCGGTGGCACGCAAACGGTTCAGCCGTTCAATAACCATATTGTCGCTCTTCAAAGACGTGGAGAAAATCGTCAGGGATTTTTGCAAATCCAACAGATTGAACAACTCCGCATTCTCCATGCTCACCCTCAGGTGCCGCTCCAATTCGTCCGTCCGCTTGATAATGATACGAATGTATTTCAGATACAGAGTGGCCGCCCTGTAGAGAATTTGGTAAAGAAGATTGGTATGATGCTGGGTAATCCTGCCCCGCCCGTTTTTCTCATCAAGTCCGGCGGTTACACCGTTGGCCTCCAAACAAACAGTGACAATATAATCACGATTGATGATAATGCCCAAGGGCAAGGCCTCAAAATCTTTGTTGGACCGCAGAAAAGGAATATCACCCAACACCAGAATCTGGTCTTCGTCCACCTCAATACGGGACTTTTCATCATCGTCCAGTGCGGCACTGAGAAAATCCATCTGCAGGCCGGTGGCTGCCGCCACCTCCACCAGTTCGTCATGGGTAGGCGCCACCATGTCTATCCAGCATCCCTTATTCAGTTTTTTTTTTCTCATCTGCTTAAGACCGGAACTTTCCGTGCAATAAACGTTAATCATTACACTTCCCGTCTTTTCCACTTCCTATCCTGTCGCTC
>JAKSOM010000194.1 GCA_024405585.1 Acidaminococcaceae bacterium
ACCCCTGTGCATTTTCAATGACGGCAAGAGCTTTGTGCGCCTGCTTGATGTCAAAACCGTTATTGGTCCTGACCACCAAATTGGTATCGCTGTTCATGCGGTTTATGGCCACATGCAAATGGATATTTTCTGTATTGCCATGAAGCCCAAAAATGGCCTGATGCCCCTCCAAGCCCATTTCCTTCAAAAATATATCAACGAGTTGCTCCACCTCGGCAAAGCTGGGAATTGCACCCTGGGGCCAAGAAAATACCCAATGGCTCACAGGCATTTTGCTCTGGGTACTTTCCCTGGCCAGGGCAATCATCGCGACTTTTTGACTCACATGTGTTTCAGCGAAGAAATTTCTGCTGCCAGTGTACAACAGTTTCTCATGCGCATCTTGCCCCTTGGCAGAGCGAATATAATCAACCAGGTCACCTATCTGGTGCTCCCTGCGCTTGCCGCTAATCGTGGTCTTTATCTTTTTGACTATCATAGGTGGCGCTCATGTCAGAAACAAGTTGTTGCACTTGGGTCAAGGTGTCCCGCAGCATTTCGATAATTGTGGCGTTACCATTGGCGGCTCTGATAAGTGCGCACTGGTTTTTAATCAGGCCGCCAAACTTGTTAAGCCCGGCGAGCATTTTCAGGTCAACACTGGCGACAATGGGCCTGCCACCGAACATTTTACGGCGGGCATATTCCGACAAACTGAGGCCCGCAAGCGTGGCCTGTTCCTCTAACTGCTGGCGCTGACCTACGGTGAGACATACGCCCAACATGGAGCCGCCACCGTAGCGCTTGCTCTTGGGATTTTCTGCTTTCATGCTTTCCTGCCTTTGAGGTGTGAGAAGCGAAGCGCCGAACACCTGCTTTCGGGAGTCCAGAGGGCTGGCCCTCGGCTGGATGCACCTATTTAATAGGTGCCATCCAGCCACGGAAAACCCATGTCACCGCAACCACACCATTGTGCCCCTGCACATAGGTGGTTTTGGCGGCTTTCTGGCCTTTGCATCCTCGCACCTGCGCTGGTTTGTGGCTTTTGCTGCTTCGGTTTCACGACAAATCCTCTCGCATCTTTTCACTTGCCACATTGTAAAATGTCTCAAAAAACGAGACAGACAATCATTACACTCTGCAAATAAATATGACAATAATATTTGTTGAATTTATTATTTGTCCAATATGGTATATATTTGTCTTATATGTCTCATACTGTCCATTTCAAATTATTTATCTTAATTGACAAAACAGTGAATATGTAGATTATTATTCGTCAAAACTATCTTTCAAAGGAGTTTACTATGGGAAAGATAAAACGATTTAATGAGGAAGAAGTTGGTAATGGCTTGCAGTACATTCGCACACTTCCACCCAAGGCGGGAAAGACCCAGGCTGAGGTAGCTGCCATTTATGCCCCCTCCATACGAGGGGCAATGAAACGGGGGTATAGCCTTGAGGAAATTCAGCAAGGCCTTGCCAAAACGGTGGGGGTATCAATCCAAATGACCAAGCTGAAAGCTGCTGTTGATGCCTTGGACGGTGGGGATGTGTCTGCCAGTGCGGCCGCACCTGAAAAGGAAACTGCCAAGAAGTCCGCCAAAAAGACAACCGACGTCCACCCGGACCAGACAAACAAAAACAAAAAGGCACTGCCGTTATTT
>JAKSOM010000195.1 GCA_024405585.1 Acidaminococcaceae bacterium
GAAGATAGGGATGAAGAAGGATGTTTTGCACATGATCATTTAAGTCCTTTGTATATTGAAAAAGCAGAGGATGATGGTGGTTACCCTTACAGAATTTTGGAGTGGACTGGGAATTTTTGTGGAGAAGGGTATGGTTATGTCCAAGAGATTCAAATGCTTTTGGAGGAGTATCGAAATTTGAAGGACAAAAGCGCAAAATGTCGTTGGTGAAAAATAATGTGTTAAAGAAAGAGGAAGTATGTTAGTAAAAGGAAAATTTGCAGAAGCAAAAATTTATAGTGAAGATATCGAACAGTACGCTGTGGCACAAATTCAAATGATTTGTGATAATGATGTGGCCAAGGGCAGCAAAATCCGGGTGATGCCGGATGTTCACCCCGGCAAGGTGGGGCCCGTGGGCCTGACCATGACTCTGCAGGACCGGGTGCTGCCCTCCCTGCTGGGGGTGGATATCGGTTGCGGGGTGCTCTGTGTGGAGCTGAAGGCCAAACATCTGGAATATCAGCAACTGGACAAGGTCATCAGGGAGAAGGTTCCCTCCGGGTTTGCAGTACGCAGTTCCCCCCACAGTATGGCGGGGGATTATGATTTTGGGGAATTGCTCTGCAGCCGCAATATCAATCTTGCCAAGGCCCAAAACAGTTTGGGGACCTTGGGGGGAGGCAACCATTTCATTGAGATTGACAAGGATGAGGAGGGCAAACTGTACCTTGTGATTCACACCGGCAGCAGGCATCTGGGGGTGGAGGTGACGGAGCATTATCTGCGGCTGGGCAGGGAATACCTGAAAGGGAAGGGGGAAAAGGCGGATTATCACCTGACCTATTTGGAAGGGGAGCTGATGGAAAATTATTTGCAGGATGTATTGCTGGTGCAAAACTATGCTGCCCTGAATCGGCAAATCATTGCCCGGGAAATTATGAAGGGGCTGAAGGTGAAGGGTGGGGCAGAGATTGCCTCCGTACACAATTACATTGACTACAGCAACGGGCAGAAGTTGTTGCGTAAGGGCGCCATCTCCGCACAGGCGGGGGAACAGGTTCTGATCCCCATCAATATGGCGGAGGGCATGCTCATGGGTTACGGCAGGGGCAATGGGGATTGGAACTGCTCCGCACCCCATGGCTCCGGCAGGTTGTACCGGCGGGACGAAGTGAAGCAGCATTACACGGTTTCCGCCTTCAAAACCGCCATGAAGGGCATCTACAGTTCCAGCGTGGGGGCGGACACCCTGGACGAGGCCCCCTTTGCCTACCGCAATCTGGAAACAATCGCTAAACAAATTGGTGAAACGGTGGAAATTAAAAAGATTATCAGGCCGGTCTATAGTTTTAAGGCCGGCGGAAAGGCGTAAATGTTACTACAAATAAGTTCCGGCAACGGGCCGGAGGAATGCAGTGTGGGGGTGGAAAAACTGGCTGCCGCACTGCAGCAGGAATATGGGGATTTGCAATTGGTGGCGACCAAGGGCAACCCGGAATACAGGGGGTTTCGTTCGGCCATCCTGATGTCGGAGGCGGAACATCCGGATTTGGCGGGGACGGTGCAATGGATTTGGCAAAGCACCATCCGTCCCGGGCACAAAAGAAAAAACTGGTTCGGGGACGTGAGCGTGATTCCGGAGGCGGAAAAAC
>JAKSOM010000196.1 GCA_024405585.1 Acidaminococcaceae bacterium
ACTCTATGGGCAGCTTGCCCAACATTTCTTTGAATTCCGCCACCTTACCGGGATTTTTGGTAGCAATGCACAATTGACGTAACATCATTCATCCTTTCTTCTGTTCCACCATCTGCCCACAACATACATGGCCAGGGCTACCGCCACCCACACCGCCAAACGATGGGACTGTTCCCTAAAATTCACCAAATCATGACCCACCAGCACTTCCAACGCCGTGGAAGGAAATTTGCCGATTAAGTTCGCCAGCACATACTGACCCCAACTCATACCACTCACCGCACCAACTGCGGTCAGAAGGCCGCTGGGGAAATAGGGCATCATACGGGCAAAGAGCATCCACCAAAACCCGTTCCTGCCGCTGGCCTCGTCCAAATGCTGCAACTTGTTGGATTTCTCAATCAAGGCCTTAGCCGCATCACGGAAAAAGAACCGCATCACCAAAAAACTGATAGTCACCCCGGCTGTCTCCGCCAGCCAAGAAATGGTTATTCCCCAGGGCAGACCGAAAATCAAACCGTTGGCGGTACTGATGAACACGCTGGGCAAAAATCCCACCGCATTGACAAGCACATCCAAGCAAAAACTGACCAACATGGCCCCGCTGCCAAAACCCTGCAGATAACTGATGAGGGCATCCTTATTAGTAGCCAGTTTTGCTATCTTGCCATAGAACCCCGGCTCCAGAACCTCCACCCCATAGCACAACGCCACCAAGGCCAACAGAGCCACAGCCTTCACTACAAAATCACTGCTCTTGCCATTGAAATTTTTCATAGGTTAAAAATGCCCGCAAACCTCTCATCCAACTGCATCTCCACCAGGCGCTGTATTTCCTCTTTGCCCCCGTTGTTCACGCACTCCTGGGCCAAACGCCTTGCCTGAACAATGGTTTCCGTATCCCTCAAAATATCGGCGATATGCAAATCCGGCAAGCCGTGCTGCCTGAGGCCGAAAAGCTGACCGGCACCCCGCATCCGCAGATCCTGCTCCGCTAGATAGAAACCGTCATCGCTGGCAACCAGCACTTCCAAACGGGCCCTGGACTCGGCATCCTCCGTATCCATCATCAAAGCGCAGAAACTCTGCTCATCCCCACGGCCCACCCGGCCCCGCAACTGATGCAGTTGGGCCAGCCCAAAACGCTCTGCATTCTCCACCACAATCAACGTGGCGTTAGGAACATTCACCCCAACTTCAATCACCGTGGTGCTGAAGAGTACCGAAACCTTCCCCGCCACAAAATCCGCCATGATGGCTTCCTTCTCCAAAGGCCGCATCCTTCCGTGGATGAGCGCCGTGCTGACCCCCGCCAGCACCGTATTTCGCATCTCCTCGTAAACCTGTTCCGCACTCTTGGCATCAATATTTTCACTATCCTCCACCAGGGGGCAGACCACATACACCTGATGGCCCAACTCCGCCTGATGCCGCACACCTTTATAGACCGCCAACCGGTCGGTTTGTCCGTAAAGCAAAGTCCGCACTTTCTTACGTCCGGGGGGCAGCCCTTCCATGCGGCTGATATCCAAATCCCCATATACCGTCAAGGCCAAAGTCCTTGGGATGGGTGTGGCGGTCATAACCAGGGTATGCACACCTTGACCGCTCTTGGCAG
>JAKSOM010000197.1 GCA_024405585.1 Acidaminococcaceae bacterium
TTATACAATATTTTTTAAAAAAATCATAGAAAAAGGAAGAGATATATGTTCAGCAAAATTATTCTCGGACAGCCCCATGTTGTGCCCGGCAACATCAAAGCCAATTTGGCAACAATTCAAACAATGACAGAAAAGGCGGTTCATGCCCAAGCCGACCTAATTGTTTTCCCCTTGGACGCCGTAACCGGTTCCGACCTCGGCCGACTGGGGCAACAGCTGGACTTCCGCCGGGATGCCTCCAACGCCCGTCTCCTGCTTGAAAAAAATTTTCAGCACAAAATTCAAATCTCCCACACCAACGAATACAACTTGTACGGGTTTTCCCTGTGCCCCAAATTCCTCGGCATCAGTCCCATAGGCAAAAACATCTTCATCCACGGAGGCGGCTCCGCCGCCTACAGCCCCGACGGCAAACTTTTAGCATTGGGCAAATTCTTCCAGGAAGATATGTTGGAACTCTCCTTTGACCCCCAACACCTGACTTTGTTAGGGAATAAAAAAACCACTTGCGAAACCAATACGGAATTTATCTGCTACTCCCTGCTCTATGCCATCAAAGAATTCTTTGTTACGAACCATATAGAAAAAGTTGTTATAGGGCTATCAGGAGGAATAGACAGTGCGGTGGCAACGGCACTCTTCGTCACCGCCCTGGGAGCAGAAAACGTCATCACCGTCAGCATGCCCGGCCAATACAACTCCGAACTGACAAAAAAACTTTCCGACACCATTGCCTGGAATCTGAACACCCGTCACATGGTCATCCCCATCACTACCGGTACGGAAGAAATAATCAAAATACTGAAACTCAACGGCCTGCCCATTAGCACTCTTACCTTAGAAAACATCCAAGCCAGGGAACGGGGCGGCCGCATCCTGTCCGCCGTGGCCGCCGCAACAGGGGCGGTGGTCAGTGCCAACAGCAACAAAGCGGAATTGGCTGTGGGCTATTCCACCTTCTACGGCGATTTAGTGGGAGCTATTGCTCCCCTGGGTGATTTATGGAAACACCAAATCTACGAACTGGGCAGATATATCAATCAAAAAATCTTCCAAAATTCCGTACTTCCGGAATTGATCTTCCAAATCCGTCCCAGTGCAGAACTCAACGAGAACCAAACCATCGGCAAAGGGGGTGACCCCCTCTACTACCCCTACCACGACTACCTGCTCAACGCCTTCACGGAAGGCCACAGCTTGAGCAAAATTACCAAATGGTATCAGGACGGAATGCTGGAAGAAAAACTGGGATGCAGAAAAGAACTCACCAGGGTTCTCTTCAAAAATCATCATACCCAGTTCTTTCAGGATTTGGAACAATGGTACAACGCCTATCATGGTCTTGCCGTGGCCAAAAGGATTCAGGCCCCACCGATCATCGTAGTCAGCAATCATCCATTCGGAGAACCGGAACCCCAAATCCAACCCTACTACTCTGAAGAATATCTAAAAATCAAACAATCGATACTGAATTCATCACCCCACGCCTAAGAGGGACGGCTTATCTCAATATTCAAAATGCAAAAAAATTGTCTGCCGATTTTTATCGGCAGACCTATTTTTTATCCACACCCCAAATCCCAATTATCGTATTTTTTGTTTCTGTAT
>JAKSOM010000198.1 GCA_024405585.1 Acidaminococcaceae bacterium
GGCGGGGGGGGGGGGGGGGGGGGAGAAGGGGGGTGGAAGAGGGGGTGTGGGCCCGGGGGCCAGGGGGGGGGGGGGGGGGGGGGGCGGGGGTGTCGTTATTGGCACAATTAGATTGTGCTGGTATGGACACTGGGGATGGGGAAGGAAGGGATGCTGGGGATGGGGAAAGGAGGGAGGAAGGGGCGGATGGGAGGGCTGTAGGTGAGGATGGGGAGGAGGGGAGGTTGGACTGCTGGTGGAGGCGGCGGGCAGCTTTGGAGCATGCCTGGGAGAAGCCGCGGGCGGTCATTTTGATGCTGCCTTCGTTGGCGTCGTGTGACCATAGGAGAAGGTGGAAATGGTCGGGCATGAGGCATTTGGTGATGATCTGAATGTTGGGGTTGAGGGTGTGTATGCGCTCTGCTTCTTGACGGACTATGGTGCCGAGTTGGGTAGGGATGATGATGGGTGTTTGGGCGTCATCATCCAGGGTGGACAGGTCGCCTAAGAGGGGGACTCGGTTGTTGACTGCGAATGTGAGGTGGTAGATGCCTTCGCCTTTGAATTTGTCGTTGAAGTCTTTCCAGTGGAACATGGGAGGGAATTGGTGGATGTTTTTGAGGGTGAGGGGTGGGATGTTTTTGTATCTTTTTGCAAAGATAATGGATTCTGTTCAGATGGCAAAATGTTGTGGGGAAAAAGTATGGGTAAATGCTGCATTTTGTTGAAAAATAATTACTTAAATATTTGGATAATTGGAGAATTTTTCGTAACTTTGTAGTGTCTTAAGAAGGAGAAATGGAAGCTCTTCGAAAGGCAAAGAGAGTATTATTATTTATGTTTAACTTTTAATTTAGTTTTAGATTTATGTCTTTTAATTATTCAGTTACAAGTCGTAAGAATCCGATGAACAAGGAGGCGGCTCCGAAGTTTTATGCGATGAGTCAGTATGAGTCGATAATGGATCTTGATGAGTTTGCGGAGCATATCGCTACTCATGGTTCGGTGTACACTCGTGATATTGTGCATGGGGTCATCACTAAGATGGTGGACTGCATGAAGGAGCAGCTTATCGAGGGTAAGCGCATTAAGCTTGGTGAGCTTGGTACGTTCCAGCTCAGTATCAGCGGTAAGGGTGCGGATTCGGCAGAGGACTTCAACTTCGCTACTAATGTGAAGATGGTGAAGCCGGTTTGGACTCGTGGTTCGTTCTTCTACAATTTCAAGGGTGCGAAGGGACTTGATCCTAAGCTCGTGCTCACTCGTAAGGAGACTGCTGAGGCGCTTGCGGAGAAGAAGGGATAGCCCTTCGAATGGTCTTATTATTTATGCTGATGTGCACCTGCCAGTGATTGGTGGGTGCATTAGTTTTCGAGAATGACCGTTACTTATTTTTTTGAACACTGATTTTAGGGATTCGAAGGATATTCTTTATTTCTAAAAATCAGGGATATCTGTGTTCGTTAGTATAAAAAATAACTGTGTTTAGCTTTTTATATAAATAAAAATATGTATCTTTGTGGCATAATTGTATTATAAAACTACCATGCTGGAAATATGAAAAGACTTTTTGTTCTCCTGGTGACTTGCTTGATTGCTTGTCAGGGACTGTTTGCACAGAA
>JAKSOM010000199.1 GCA_024405585.1 Acidaminococcaceae bacterium
GGGGAGGGCAGGACGGCAGGAGATAGCATGAGGATCGTGCCCATTGGGGCATGGTATCGGTTTCCCGTTTGGCAGGAGCACCGCACTTGGGACAAGTAGTATTTACAAATGAATCAATAGCCGCCAAAGGAGATTCGCCGTTTTCGGTGGGCTCATAGGAATCCACCATGGGCAAAGTCAGAGGCAACTGATCCTCCGGCACGGGAACGTATCCGCATTTTTCACAATGAACAATCGGAATCGGTTCGCCCCAATACCGTTGACGGGAGAAAACCCAGTCGCGGAGTTTGAAGTTGACCTTACGCTGACCAAAACCCTTTTCGGTCATATAATCCTTAATGGCTTCTTTGGCCTGTTCTACGGTCATGCCGGTCATAAAACCGGAATTGACCATTACGCCGGTTGCCACATCGGTAAAGGCGGCTTCTTCAACATTACCACCGGCTACCACTTCAATGATCGGCAGGCCGAATTTTTTGGCAAATTCCCAGTCACGGGTATCGTGAGCAGGAACACCCATAACCGCACCCGTACCGTAAGAAACCAGCACGTAATCGGAAATAAATACGGGAATTTCTTCCCCGTTTACGGGATTCACGGCAGTAATACCGTCCAGCTTAACACCGGTTTTATCCTTAGCCATTTCGGTACGCTCAAAATCCGATTTACGGGCGGCAGCAGACTGATAGTCTTCTACCTCGGCTACGTTTTTGATAAGTCCTTTTTCTTTCCACTCTGCCAACTGTGCATATTCGGGAGAAAGCACCATATAGGTGGCACCAAACAGGGTATCGGGACGGGTGGTATATACCGTAACATCGTGACCGACACTAGTCTTAAAGGTGACCAAAGCACCGGTAGAACGACCGATCCAGTTGGTTTGCTGGACCTTTACGCGGTCGATGAAGTCCACTTCATCCAAATCGTCGATCAGACGCTGGGCATATTCGGTGATTTTCAGCATCCACTGGCTTTTTACCTTGTGGGCCACTTCACTGCCGCAACGTTCACAAACACCGCCCACAACCTCTTCATTTGCCAGTACGCATTTACAGGAGGTACACCAGTTGACCGACATTTCTTTTTTATATGCCAGGCCCTTTTTGAACAACTGTAAAAAGATCCATTGGGTCCATTTATAGTAAGAAGGATCGGTGGTATTGATCTCGCGGCTCCAGTCAAAAGAAAAACCGAGAGACTGCAGCTGCTGTTTGAAATGGGCAATATTATTTTTGGTTACGATTTCGGGATGAATATGATTTTTGATGGCAAAGTTTTCGGTGGGCAGACCGAAAGCATCCCAACCCATAGGATAAAGGACGTTGTAGCCCTGCATACGGCGTTTACGGGCAACAATATCCAAAGCTGTATAGGAACGGGGATGACCCACATGGAGGCCTTGGCCCGAGGGATACGGGAATTCTACCAAAGCAAAAAACTTTTCTTTGGGAGAATCATTGGAAGCATGGAAAGCTCCTGCTTCTTCCCATTTTTGCTGCCAGGTTTTTTCAATTGATTTGTAATCATAGGGAATCATGCTATATTCGGTCCTTTCGGCTAATCTTCGGTAATCATGTCAGAAATATCGAT
>JAKSOM010000002.1 GCA_024405585.1 Acidaminococcaceae bacterium
AATATTCCCGCTCTTAAATGCGGAACGGGCGACCTGTTTCTGACTAAAAACGAACAACCGCGCTGAAGCTCGAATGCCGGCGGTTATTTCTATAACTACTAATTGCGGAGAAAGGGCAACACCGCCCAATCACTTTATGTAAAGTATAAACCGCCAGCGACAATTTGTCAACACCCTCATCGGGTGTTTTTTTACTATATTTTAACTTTCCTCAACCTTAAAGCATTGGTCACTACACAGACACTGCTGCAGCTCATAGCCGCAGCCCCCAACATAGGGTTCATCACCAGACCAAAGTTGGTAAAACAACCCGCCGCCACCGGAATGCAAATGACATTATAAAAAAACGCCCACCAAAGATTTTGCTTAATAACCCGCATGGTGGCTCTGCTTAAACTGATTAAAGTCGCCACATCCCTGAGGTCGGACTTCATCAGCACCACATCGCCGCTCTCCACCGCCACATCCGTACCGGCACCTATAGCCACTCCCACATCTGCACGGGCCAGGGCAGGGGCATCATTCACTCCGTCCCCCACCATCATCACGGTGCGTCCCCCGGCCTGCAACTCCCGGACAACCTTTTCCTTATCCCCGGGCAGGCAACGGGAACGGTATTCCCCGATACCCACTTCCGCAGCAATCCTAGCCGCCACCTCATCCCTGTCACCGCTAAGCATCAGCACCCGCTTGCCGAGTTGCTGCAGCTTCGCCACCGCCTCCACGGAGGATTTCTTAACCCTGTCCTCCTCCGTATTGCTCAAATTTCCTTCCGTAATAGTCCCCGTCTTATCCAAAACTATGGTATCCACCTGGGCCGCCTGCTGCAGGGCGGCGGCGGACTTAATCAAAATCCCCATACCCGCACCCCTGCCGGTGCCCACCATAATGGCCGTAGGCGTAGCCAACCCCAAAGCGCAAGGACAGGAAATCACCAACACTCCGATGGCTATTTTCAAAGCAAAATTGCCGCTTGCCCCAAGATACAACCACACTCCCGCCGCCGCCAGGGCGATACCGATAACCGCAGGAACAAAAATACCGCTGATTTTATCCGCCAACTGTGCCACCGGTGCCTTAGTGGTGGTGGCTTCCTCCACCAGCCGAATGATGGCCGCCAAAGTTGTATCCTCACCCACCGCCACAATCCTTGCCCGCACCTCACCCTTCAGGCACATGGTACCCCCCGTAAGCCGCTCGCCTACGGCTCGTTCCACCGGCCGTGACTCCCCGGTAAGGGCACTTTCATCCAAAGCGCAGGAACCGGACACAACCTCACAATCCGCAGGAACACGGTAACCGGGACGGATGATGACCACATCCTCCACCGCCAATTCCGCCGCAGGGATTTCGCCGGTTTCACCATGCCGTTCCACCATTGCCGTTGGCGGAGTCAGATTCACCAGAGCCGTAATGGCATTGGTGGTGCGGCTCTTGGCCCTGGCCTCCAAAAACTTCCCAAGAGTAATGAGAGTGGTAATCATGGCCGCAGAATCATAATACTGATTGACAAAAGAGGCACTGGCTGAAAGGGCAATCAAAGAATCCATATTAGGGGCCAAAGCAAATAAATTGCGATAACCCCGGACAAAATAATCCGCATTGATAACCAGCACCGGCAGACACAGGGTCATCTCCGCCCACCATTTGATGATTCTGTCCTCGATAAGCGCCAACCCGAACATGGGTCCCATGGCAATGAACATCAGAGGCAAAGCGAAAAGCAAACTCAACAGAAGCCGCCTTTGCACCCCTGCCGCCTCCGCCGCCGCAGGGTCCTCCTTCGCCGCAGTCATACTGGGCACAAAGGGAACGGCGCCAAACCCAATCTGCTCCACCCTGCCGCAGATATCCGCCTCTCTTATTCTATTCTCGTCAAAATCCACCTGCATACGGTTCCTCAGCAAATTGACGCTGACGGAATTCACCCCCTCCGCCCGTTGCAGCACCTTCTCGATGCGGCTGGAACAGGCGGAACAATGCATACCGGTCACCTTAAAAATCTTCTTCATATTTTTTCCCCAATACCTACAACTTTATTCTCAACACCTCAGAAAACATTTTTCATTAACTGCAAATCCTTTTTGATGACACTATTTCGGTGCAGAAGTCACCCATTTTCGAAAAACAACTCCTCTTTGATAAGCATCAGGACTTACCCAATCCTCTCTTATACACTAAACATTATTTATTATATCACACTTTACCCCACACTCAACACACAAACTCGTTGATAAGCACAAATAATTTTCTTTCTCACTTCGCTTCACAAAAATTCTTTCACGAAAAAATGTTTGAAACGTAAAAAAATGAAATCTCGATGTCGACATATTCTCCAAATATGTCGACATTTAACTTTCTCATTTTTACGAAATCAATAAAAAATTCCTCCGATTTCACTCGAAGGAATTTTGCTAACTACTAAATGCTTACGACTCATTTCTTGTCGCTCCCCAACCACCGCCAGCACGCTCCCATATCATCCCTCAATCCTTCATCCGTCATCTGTCATCCCTCATCCGTCAGAACAAACTGATGGTGTTCTCTTCCGGCAAGTCACCCAAAGCTCCCACTTCCGCCAGTTTATCCACAATACTTCTGCCGACTCCTGTGCGGGACGCCATATCCTCCCTACTGATGAAGGTCATATTATTCTTTTTGGCTTCCTTGATGGCCCTGCCCAATGCTTTGGCCGCTTCCTTGCCCACTCCCGGGAGTGCCGCCAGGGGCGGCCTGATTCCCTTTTCCGTAGGCAAAAAATTCACCGGATCCGATTCATAAATATCCAAAGCTTCGAATCCGATGCCCCTTTCCATCATTTCCACCACCAGTTCCAGATATGGAACCGAATCCTGGGCTGATTTTTCCGCCTTATAGCCCAGTGCATAGGTGTCATTGATGAAATTTTTCAAGAATTCCTTGCCCTTCTGCACCAGGGTATAATCAAATTTTTCCGCCCGTTCGGAAAAATAGGCGGCATAAAATTCCTTTGGATAATGTACTTTGCAATAGGCAATCCGATAGGCCATCATAACATAGGCCACCGCATGGGCCTTGGGAAACAAATACTGGGTGGTTTCACAGGATTTCATGTACCAATCCGGAATCCCCGCTTTCAGCATGGCTTCTTTCATTGTCTCTTTCAGGCCGGATTTGTGGGCCTTGCCCTTGCGTACAAATTCCATGGTTTCAAAGGCGATAGAGGGCTCCACCCCCGCCTGTATCAGGTGCAACATCACATCATCACGGGTGGAAATGGTATCCGTAACCGGCTTGCCCTCCTTTATCAAATCCTGGGCGTTGTTCAGCCACACGTCCGTGCCGTGGGAATATCCGGAAACCCGCACCACATCACTGAATTTGGTGGGTTTGACATCCGCAATCATCTGACGTACAAACCTGGTGCCACACTCCGGGATTCCATAGGTCCCCACCTGGGAATTGATCTGTTCCGGCTTCACCCCCAAGCTCCCGGTTCCGGTGAATATGGCCATGGTCTCCGGGTCACCCCAGGGGATGTCCTTGGCCTTCAATCCCGGAATAATTTCTTCCAAATGCCGGATCATGCCCGGATCATCATGCCCGAGAATATCCAGTTTCACCATTCTGTCGTTGATACTGTGGTAATCGAAATGGGTGGTGACGGTGGGCGGGTCATATTCTCCCAAAATGTTGAGTTTCATCTTCTTTTCGTTGCTGGGCAAGTTCATGGGGGTAACATAATGGATATCCATGTCCCTGGGCACAACGATGATACCGCCGGGATGCTGCCCAGTGGTTCTCTTCACCCCCTGCAAACGTTCCACAATGGCCGCCGCATAGGCGCTATGACATTTTTTGTTCCGCTCCTCCATATATTTTTTCACAAAACCTATGGCGGTGCGTACGGCAATGGTGCTTATGGTTCCGGCACGGCACACATTGTCCCTGCCGAAAAGTTCCTTGGTATATTCATGGGCGTAGTGCTGGGCCACTTCGCTGAAATTCAAATCGATATCTGGCACCTTGTCCCCATGGAAACCCATAAAAACGGCAAATGGTATATCGTGCCCGTCCCGGGCCATCTCCGCTCCACACTCCGGGCAGTTCTTCCCGGGCAAATCAAAACCGCTGGCATATTCCCCTTTCAGGAAGAACTCCGTATGCCGGCATTTTGGACAACGGTAGTGGGGCTGCAGAGCGTTCACCTCCGTAATATCCACCATATGGGCCACAAAACTGGAACCTACGCTGCCACGGCTGCCAACCATATAGTTGATTTCCAAGGAACGCTTAACCAATTTGTGAGCAATATAATAAAGCACCGCAAAACCATGATTGACAATGGAATCCAACTCCATTTTCAACCTGTCCTCAACCACCTTGGGCAACTGCTCCCCGTACAGGGCATGAGCCTTAACATAGGCCATATTCACAATAGCCTCCTCAGCACCGGGAATATGGGGACTGTAAAGCTGGTTCTCGTCCGGCACAGGCCGCAGCACCTCCGTCATGGCGGCAATCTTCTGGGGATTCTCCACCACCACTTCCATGGCCACATCCTTGCCCAAATATTCAAACTCCGCCAACATTTCCTCCGTAGTACGGAAGAACAGGGGTGCCTGCTCATCCGCATCTTTATAATGCTGAGCCCCCTGCAGAACCGCCCTTGCCTTGGCATCCTCCGGATTCAAAAAATGCACGTCACCAGTGGCCACCACCGGCTTGCCCAAGGTCTTTCCCAATCCATAAATCTTTCTGTTGTAATCTTCAATATCCTTGGACGTACAGCGTCCGTTACGGACCAAAAATTGATTGTTGCCCCTGGGCTGAATTTCCAGATAATCATAAAAGACCGCTATCTTTTTCAACTTCTCGTCACTATCACCCCGCAAAATGGCACGATAAAGTTCCCCCGCTTCACAGGCACTACCAATAATCAGACCATCCCGATACTCCTCAATCAACTTACGGGGCAACAGGGGATTTCTGTTGAATTCCCGCAAATGACTGATGGTCACCAGTTTGTAAAGATTCCGCAGCCCAGTGGTGTTTTTCGCCAGGAGAATGATGTGGTAATTGGGTATCTTGGCCTTCTTCTTGCCCTTTTCTTCTTCATCCGCCTCCTGGTCTAAGCCGTCTTCATCTCCGACCTGTCCCGGCAGATAACCCTCCATGCCGTAAATCAATTTCAATTCCGCAGGAGGCAATTTATCCTTTTTCCGTTCCTCATTGATGGCATCCAGGGTCTTGGTACAATCCGGAAAGGCCTGCACCACCCCATGGTCAGTAATGGCCAAGGCCCCATGTCCCCACTTGACTGCCTTGGTTATCAGTTCATCAATAGGGGTAATGCCATCCATACGGCTCATCTTGGTGTGGCAATGCAATTCCACCCGCTTGGAATCCGCCCTATCCATACGCTCAACCTGAGGCAAAACCGCAATACTCTTGGGGATCATCACCATTTCATTGTTTGCAAATTTGTCCGGGGCCACATTGCCCTTGATTCTCAATTTCTGCCCCAGTTTCGGTTTCCGCTTAAATTCGTTGCACTCCCTGCGGGCCGCAAGGGCAAAATCTTCATCCCCGGTACGCTCCATGGGGAAACGCAAACGGACATAGATGCCGCCAGAGGCATCAACCAAATTGAAAGTCAATATGATGGCATGACTCTTCAACTCACGTTCATCAAAACTCTGCAAATTCCCGTCCCTGTCCAAAGTGCGTACAAAAGTACCCTCAATAACTACCCGGTTCTCTTCCTCCGTCAAACTGTCTATGGCTCTGACTTCGCCTTTGGGATAGGGCCCGAAAATCAAATTCTTATCCTTGGGCTTATGAAGAGCCTCATAGGCCTTACTGAAATCATCATCCTCATCCGCCGCCTCTTCCGCAGGTTCCGTTTCCGAATCGCTTTCCACAACTACTTCCGCCAGACCGAACTTTTCCCTGATACCCTGTTGCAATTTCTCCTTCAGCCCCGCAGACATACTCCCCTGCCAAACCAAAGTCCATACATCCCTATCCGCATCAACCCGCAATTCGTCCAGACACAGCAAAGCAAGTGACGCAGAATCTGCGTCACTTAAATCCAACTGGCCCAATAATGCTTTAGTTTTATCCCTATCCGGTCTGATGCTGTATTCCATCTTACAACTTGGCTAAAATTTCCTTAATCTCACCAATATAATCGCCTTCCAATGAAAGCATCTTCACTTCCCCGATCCGACGAATCTTGATTTCCAACTGATTCTTTTCCAAACCCTTGGGACCGCAAACCACCCTCAAAGGATAACCGATCAAATCCGCATCCTTAAATTTCACCCCAGCCCTCTCGTTCCGGTCATCAATAACCGTTTCAATCCCCGCCTTCAGCAACTCGTCATAAATCTCAAAGGCCTTGGCCGTACTCTTTTCATCCTTGGTATTCATGGGCAGAACAATGACCTCATAGGGGGCCACCGCCCGGGGCCACATCATGCCGTCCTTGTCGTTATATTGCTCCGCCACCGCCTGCATGGTACGCCCCACCCCAATGCCGTAGCACCCCATCACAATGGGCTTTTCCTTGCCCTCTTCATCCAAAAATCTGGCCCCCATGGGAGCAGAATACTTGGTGAAAAGTTTGAACACCTGACCCACTTCCGTACCCCTGGCGTGGGCCACGGGAGCACCGCAATGAGGGCAGGGGTCCCCCGCCTGAATCAGACGGATATCTGCCACATAGGTCGGAGTGAAATCCCTGCCGGGATTCACATTCACAAAATGATAACCCGCCTTATTAGCACCACAGCAGAAATTGTGCATCTCCATCACCGTACTATCCACAATGACAATGGCTTTCTTGTGATCAATGCCGCAAGGCCCCATATAGCCCCCGGCAGTGCCGGCAGCCGCCAGCTCCGCCTCCTCCGCCATTGCCACTTCCAACACTCCGGCTGTATTCACAACCTTGATTTCATTCACCTCATGATCACCCCGCACAAAGCAAAGGATCAAACCCTTTTCGGAGTGGAACGCCACCGCCTTCACTGATTTTTCCACGGGCAAACGCAAATACTTGCAAACATCCTCAATGGTCTTGCAATCCGGAGTGGACACTTCTTCCTTGGGCAAGGCCACCTCCGGCTCCGCCTTGATTACATGCAATTCCGCCTTCTCCACATCCGCTGCATAATCGCACTTGGTGCAATACACCAATTCTGCCTCACCAGTCTCCGCCAAAGCCATAAACTCATGGGAACCACTGCCGCCGATGGCACCGCTATCCGCCTCAACGGGACGGTAGTTCAACCCGCAACGGTCAAACACCCGGCTGTAGGCGTCATACATAGCATTGTAAGAAACATCTAGACCCGCTTCATCCCTGTCAAAGGAATAGCAGTCCTTCATAACGAACTCCCGGCTGCGAATCAGGCCGAAACGGGGACGGCGTTCGTCCCGATATTTGTTCTGAATCTGATAGAGCATCAGGGGCAGCTGCCGATAGGAACGCACCTCGTCCCGCACCAGAGCCGTAACTACTTCCTCATGGGTGGGACCAAGGCAGAACTCCCTGCCGTGCCGGTCCTTCAACCGCCACATCTCCGCACCGTAAGCCCCCCAACGGCCGCTCTCCTGCCAAAGTTCCGCCGGCTGGGTTATGGGCATCAAAATCTCCTGAGCCCCCTTGGCGTCCATCTCCTCCCGTACAATATTTTCAATCTTCTTCATCACCCTCTGAGCCAGGGGCAAATAAGTATACATCCCCCCTGCTGTTTTGCGGATGAACCCCGCCCGCATCAACATCTGATGACTGATTATCTCCGCCTCCGCAGGCACCTCCCTCAAAGTAGGCGCATACAACTGACTAACCTTCATAACCGAATTTTCCTTTCCTGCTAAATCTATTCAAAAACTCTGTTGTAATCACAACACCATTGCAATATTTCTGTCTGCTGTCCACTAAATCTGAATGCTGATTACTCATTTCTTGTCGCTCCCCCACCACCACGCTTTGCGTGGTCCCCCGCCCTCACATGGGCGGACAAGGGTTACCAACACCTGTCACCTAACACCTGAAATCTGACACCTGACAATATCATCTATCTCCCGGAACAATTCCGGCAACAACTGATTCTCTGGAACCTTTTTGATAATCTCACCTTTGCGGAATACCAAACCTTCGCCGACACCTCCGGCAATCCCCACATCCGCCTCACGGGCTTCTCCGGGGCCGTTCACCACACAACCCATAACCGCCACACTGATAGGGACCGTAATGCTTCGCAAATGCTCCTCCACCGCCAGGGCCAGCTTCTCCAAATTGATTTTGGTCCGTCCGCAGGTTGGGCAACTGATTAAAGTAGGGCCAAATTTTCTCAGCCCCAAGGACTGAATAATCTCCTTGGCCACCCGCACCTCCTCCACCGGATCCCCGGTCAGGGAAACACGAATGGTATCACCAATACCCTCAGCCAGCAGGGTACCTATCCCCACCGCACTCTTAATAATGCCACTATGTACGGTCCCCGCCTCAGTAATTCCCAAATGCAAAGGATACTGGCACTGGCCGGCCATCAAACGGTAGGCAGCCAAAGTCAATGGCACATCGTGGGCCTTCAGGGAAATCTTAATCTTGTGGCAATCCAATTCCTCCAAAATCCTGATATGCCGCCAGGCAGCCTCCACCAGGGCCTCCGCCGTTGGATGACCGTATTTCTCCAGCAAATCCCTGGGCAGGGAACCGCCGTTCACCCCGATGCGGATGGGAATATCCCTTGCCTTGGCCGCAGCCACCACCTGCTCCACCCGATCCCTGCCTCCGATATTACCCGGATTCAAACGCAGGGCGGCGACACCAGCTTCCATGGCTCCCAAAGCCAAACGGTAATCAAAATGAATGTCCGCCACCACCGGCAGAGGGGATTTTTCGCAAATAACCTTCAACCCAGCCAAAGCCTCCCCGTCCGGCACCGCACAACGGATAATTTCGCACCCCGCTGCCGCCAACCGGCCAATCTGAGCCAGGGTTTGCTCCCCGTCCTGGGTGGGGGTATTGGTCATACTCTGAATAACCACAGGGGCATCCCCGCCCACCTTGACTCCGCCAATATTCAACTGCAAAGTTTTTCTTCTATTCATCATCCGCCACTACATGCTTACCTAACCTATTTTCTCCTAAAGAACTGTTCCACTACCACAAACAACACCGGAATCAGGAAAATACCAAAGCCGGTGGCAATAGTCATACCGCCCACAACTGCATTACCCATGCTGACACGAGCACCTGCACCCGGACCGGCGGCAACGGCCAAAGGCAAACAACCGAGGATGAAAGCAAAAGAAGTCATAAGAATTGGTCTCAGACGCAGCCGGGCCGCTTCCAAAGCCGCCTCCATGGGCTCCATACCCTGCTCCTCCATATTCATCTTGGCATATTCAACAATCAGGATGGCATTTTTGGCCGCCAGACCAATCAATGTTATCATGGCCACCTGCATATATACGTCATTGTTCTGCCCCCGCAAATACTGGCTCAAAAAGCAACCGAAAATGGCCGAAGGCACACTCATCAGCACCGCCAAGGGAATGGTCCAGCTTTCGTAAAGTGCCGCCAAACAAAGAAATACCAATATCATTGAAATGATATAAATTTTGGTGGAAGAACTTCCCGCTTCAATTTCATCACGGCTCATATCCACCCACTCATGGGTATAGGTGGCCGGCAATACCTCAGCACAAACCCTATTGATGGCTTCCATGGCCTGACCGGTGGAATAACCGGGAGCGGGGTCCCCCGCAATTTTGATGGCCCGTGTACCATTAAAACGAGTCATTACCAAAGAATTGTTCTCCGAAATCGGCTTAACCAAAGAATCCAAAGGAGTCATGCCCCCTGCCCCGTTAGGGACAAACATATAGCGCATATCCCTGGGGGACTGGCGATATTGCTCATCCGCCTGAATAATGGTCTTCCAGGTCCTGCCAAAACTATTGAAGTCATTGACTTCATAACCGCCCAAAAAGGTCTGCAGGGTCTGGAAAACCGTGCTCACGGGAATACCCAGCTGCTGACATTTTTCCCTGTCCACATCAAAACGGATGGTGGGTGTAGAAGTGTTCAATGTACTGTAGAGCATGCCCACTTCCGGACACTGGCGGGCTTTCATCAAGAATTCTTCCGTCAATTTGCCCATGGCGATGGCATCATCCCCCGCCAAATTCATCAAATACATGCTAAGGGTACCAGTATCGGAGGCACCCGGCAAAGCGGCCGGCTGAAAGGCCATAACATTTGCATCCGGAACCATAGCCCCCAACCCCCACATCTTGGGAAGAATTTCCTGAATGGTAACAGAACGTTCATCATAGGGCTTCATACTTACCACAATGAGACCTGAATTGCATTTGTAACCCCTGGTCAAAATATCAATACCGCTGACGGACAAGGTATATTTTACACCGGGAAGTTCACGAACCTGTTTGCTGAAATCCGTCATAATCTGCTGCACCCGGGCATCAGAAGCACCTTCCGGCAAGCTGACGGAAATAACGTTCATACCCTGGTCTTCCTCCGGCACAAAGCTTGTAGGAGTAATTTTTACCAAGAAACCGATGCAAACACAAACCACCGCCAAAGCACAGAGGATAGATTTGCGAAGATGCAGACATTTTGCCACCGCATCCACATAACGCATCAAAGTCCTGTCAAACCAATTATTGAACCCGCCTATAATCCGTCCCAACACACCGGTGAAAAGCTCCGCCTTGTTCTCCTTCTTCAGAAGGATGGCACAAAGGGCCGGTGTCAGGGTCAAAGCCACCAATGCAGAAAGCAACATAGATACGGATACGGTAATCGCAAACTGCTTATAGAGTTCACCCACCGTACCGCCGGTAAAAGCCACCGGAACAAACACCGCCGCCAAAACAAAGGCAATAGCCACTACAGGTCCTGAAACCTCTTCCATAGCCCGATAGGTGGCTTCCTTGGGATTCAGTCCATTGTCCTGAATATGATGTTCCACCGCCTCAACCACGACTATAGCATCATCAACCACCAGACCAATGGCCAAAATCATGGCAAAGGCCGTCAGAGTGTTGATGGTGAATTTCAAAAGTACGAAGGATGCCAAGGTGCCAATCAAAGATACCGGCACCGCTAAAATAGGTATCAAAGTCGCACGCCAGGACCCCAAGAAAAGGAATACCACCAAAATAACCAATACCAGGGCTTCTACGAAGGTATGGGCAACTTTGTTCAAGGATTCCTTAATGAAGTTGGTATTATCGCTGACAATTTCCAACACCACATCATCCGGGAAACGGGTCTGGGCTTCCGCCAACACTTCCTTAATCTTGCCCACTGTTTCCAAAGCATTGGCATCACTGGTCAAAGAAACGGGAAAAACCGCCGCCTCACCATTATTGATTCTGGAAACAACCATGTCATTACGGGCCCCAGGAATGATTTTCGTACAAACGTCCTTCAATTTGGTTACCAAACCGCCCCGGGCACGGATGATGATATTGCCGAACTGTTCCGGCGTAACCAGACGACCCCTGCTGCTGGCAGAATAACTCCGTTCCTGTTCTTTAACGGTGGGTCTGTCGCCAATGGACCCCACCGCCGCATTGACATTCTGGGTAGAGATGGCTGCCACCACCTCGTCAACACTCATCTTCAGCTGGGCCATTTTCTCCGGATTCAACCATATACGCATGGAATACTCTGGAGCATATTCACTGATACTGGAAACGCCCTTGACACGTTTCACCGCATCAATGAAATTGGCATCCGCATAAGTTCTGAGGAACATACCATCGTATGTCCCCTTTGGGGAAATCAGGGCGAAATACATGATGGTTTCCGCAGATTCCTTCACCGTAGTAATACCATAGCCCTGCACCTCACCGGGAATGGAACTGTTGGCCTGACTCACCCGGTTCTGCACTTCTACGGAAGCAATATCAGCATTCTTATCAAGATTGAATTGTACAGAAAGTTCATACTGGCCATTGGATGTGGAAATACTGGACATATCCAACATATTCTCCACACCCATAACATTCTGTTCAATGGGCTGCGCCACCGCCTGTTCCACAGTATTGCTGTCCGCACCCACATACACCGTAGAAACAGTGATACGGGGCTTGGTAATAATCGGATACTGGGCTATAGGTAACGCAAAACCGGCCAAAACCCCAATCAAAGTGATTAGAATAGCCAACACCATGGCAAAAACAGGACGATCGATAAAAAACTTAGCCATTTATCTTGCCTCCTGCCAATTATTGGGCACGCTTGGTGGTATCCAAATCAGCTTCCTGCATAGGACTTGAATTAACCTGCATACCGTTACGCAATTTACCCGTGCCTTCCACCACTACAATATCACCGGGCTCCAGCCCTGCACTAACAACCATCAGACGACCAACATTTTGACCAATCTGAATTTCCTTCATGCTGACTTTGTTATCCTTTTCCAACAAAAATACGAATTTTTTATAGAGCATTTCCACCAACGCACGCTGTGGAATCAAAACCGCATTTTTTAGCATTTCCCCACGGGCCTGAATATGGGCAAACATCCCCGGCAAAAGTTTCTTGTCGGGATTGGCAAATTTGACACGACAGGTCATGGAACCGGTGCCGTCACTGATGCCACGGTTAACCTCCGTCACTTCACCGGTTAATGCGTATTTTTCACCATTGGCCAAAGTCAAAACCACATTTTCCAACCCTGCACCACCGGCACTACCGGCCCTTGCTAAATTCATATATTCCGGTTCCGCAATAGAAAAACGCACATACACCGGATTGGTATCGGAAATCTTGGTCAGCACCGTCTTCCCCGCATCCGCATAATTGCCCACCTCCAAAGAAGTGGTATCAATCCTGCCGTCAAAAGGGGCCTTAACAATGGTTTCGTCATAATCCTTTTGGGCACTGATGTACATTGCCCGCTTGGCATCCCTGGCCGCCAAAGTATTTTCCAGCATCTGCTTGGATACAGCGTCCTGCTCGTAAAGTTTGGTATAGCGTTCCGCATCCGCCTCAGCCGAATAATACCCGCTCTTGGCACTGAGCATAGCTGCATAATAGTTGCGTTGGTCTATCTTGTAGAGCCATGTCCCCGCCTTCACATTGTCACCGCCCTTGAAATACTTCTCCTTAATTTGTCCGGAGACCTGGGGCACCACATCCATTTCCCTGTTGGCCTCAACAAATCCAGTGTAGTCGTAAACCACAGGGGTATCCCTCACAATAACCGGCATACTACGTACCACAGGGTCCGCTTTTTTAGGTGCCTCTTTGCCGCAACCCGAAAGCAACACAGTCACCGCAGTCAACAACACCATAGGATAAATTTTCTTAACAAACATTTTTTCACCTAAACTTTCTTTCAATTTGCACCAGCATTCTATTCCTTTTTCTCGTTGACATGAAGAATTTCGTTTTTAGGATTCAGAAAATCTTCAAATGCCCCCAGCTTAAATTGTTCCGCCCTTTGTTTCTGCCCCTCATCAAGAACTATAAAAAGAGACGTATCCTTCATATACCAATTCTTCAAGTCCTTCGCCTGATATTTGTGCTTGGAAGGGCTTAGTTCGCTCATTCTACGCAAAAATTCACTATTGATATGGAACATACTTTTCATCCCTATCGGCTTTCCGTTCCGAGGGTCAAGATGCAGAAAATGATTCCACCGGGGAATGCCACCAATGAAACGGACCGACAAAATCTTCTCGTAACTGACAATCACCTCAAACCCCATGGAAGCATTACCAGCAAAAAGATCATCCCAATCCTTGGCATACTCTGCTGCAAACGCCGCATTGACTTTATCCATCAAATCCTTGTCCTCGCAATAGAAACGTGGATAAGCCCCCTGGCATTTGGGCAAATAAATCCTCTCACCATAAATTTTATAAAAATCATTGTCCACGCCTTCGTTCAAAGCGTCTCCATCTTTGGGATCTGAAGGCATCTGCAAAACATATTGGTTCATCTTCCAACTGTCATCTTTTTGCAATACAAGCCGGGCTGCCACATATCCCAACCCCGTACCGTTCAATTCCATCCGCTGGACGGCATAGAGTTCGCTCACACCATCCTTATCCCCATCATGACAAATCAATGACACCAACCCTTGATAATTGGGTTCATAACCACGATTGTAGAAATTTTCTATCCTGCTCCAAATCTTATCCGACAAGGGGATGGTTTGCCTGGTTCCATCCAAAAGACAAACCGTCAAAGATTTTTCTCCCAAGGTCACATCCTTAATCAGTCCCAGCGACTCCGTATTGTCAAAGACGGGTTTCAAAACATCCTGTGCCACAGGTTTGACTTTTTTCTTCGGTTCGGATTTCTTGACAGCTTTACTGTCTTCCTTGGCAGCACTGCCACCCTTCCCTTTGGCCTCAACCTTTTTTCCCGGCTCCACCTGCTTAGGCAACTCCCTTACTCCCTTACGGAGGGCAAAAATCCTATATTCCGTGGTACTTCCATCACCACCCTGCCGGACTTCAAAAAACAAATGCTCTTCATCCTTGCCCAAAGAAACAATCTTCATTCGGGGCCAATAACCGCCTTGAACATTCATCATCACCCTGTCTGGAGCCATATTCCCCCTGTCCATCTCCAGCACGAAATTATGGCAATAACCATTATTCAGGCAATCACCCAGAAGTCGGACATCCCTTCCTTGAAAATTAATATTTTTCAGTACCCCTGCATGACAGTAATTGACACCAAAAGCCAAAAATGCCGCCAAAGCAACTCTCCTAAGCATTTATACCTATCCTCTCACACCTGTCATCTGTACTTGTTTCCGTGCTTTTTCTTTTCCAACTTTTTCTTCTCGTTGTCTATAAGTGCGTACTGCTGATACATATAGACGGCGCACAGGGGCACCGCCACACACCAAAATCCCAACCAGCGTTGCTGCAAGAAATATTCCCCGGCAAACCCCGCCACCAGGGCCACCAGGATTATCTGCCACATTTTCAACAAATACTTCAACATAAATTCCCGCATATTATCCTCCTTTATTTGGCTTCTTCCCAATTCCTGCCAAAATGTATTTCCACAGGCAGTTTCACACTACCCAAATCATAAGCGTTCTCCATGGACTGCTGTACCAAAGCCGCCATCTGCTCCTTTTCCACTTCCGTCACTTCCAGAAGCAATTCATCATGAACCTGCAATAGTATTCTGCTCTTAAGCCCCGCCTGCTGCAATCCTTCAACCACCTTCAACATGGCCAATTTCATAATGTCCGCCGCTGTACCTTGAATAGGGGTATTAATGGCCGTACGCTCCGCAAAACTCCTGAGAGTAAAATTTTTGGCGTTGATATCCGGCAAATAGCGCCTTCTGCCCAAAAGCGTCTCCACATATCCCTGCTCCCTGGCCTTGGTCACTATTTCCTTCATATATCTATTCACCCCGATATAACGGGTCAAATAACTTTCAATAAAACCTGCCGCTTCTTTGCGGCTCACCTTAATTTGGGCTGCCAATCCAAAATCACTGATTCCGTAAACAATACCGAAATTAACCGCCTTCGCCCGGCTCCGCATTTCCTTGGTCACCTGCTCCTGAGCGACTCCAAAAACCTCCGCCGCTGTACGGGCATGAATGTCCTCACCATTGGCAAAGGCATCCAACATCACCTCATCCTGGGCCACCGCCGCCAATATTCTCAGTTCCACCTGGGAATAATCGCAACTCATCAGATATTGATATCCGTCCGCAGGTTCAAAAATGCGGCGGATAATCTTGCCTTCCTGTGTCCGGGTAGGGATATTCTGCAAATTAGGACTAGTGCTGCTGAGGCGTCCCGTTTGAGTAACCGTCTGCTGAAAATGAGTATGGATACGACCAGTTGCCTTGTTAATCAGAGGTTCCAACCCCTCAATATAAGTGCCGTACAACTTTGTCAAAGTACGGTGTTCCAAAACAGTCCCGATGAGCGGATGAGTACCTTTGAGCATCTCCAAAACCTTAACATCCGTACTGTAACCGGTTTTAGTTTTTTTTTTTTTTTCCAACCCTATTCTTTCAAAGAGAATAACCCCCAATTGCTTGGGGGACTTCAAATTGAACTTCTCCCCCGCCTGTTGCCAAGCCAATTCTTCCAATGAGTTGATACGAACCAAAAGTTCTCTGCCCTTTTCTGCCAGCATCTCCTTATTAGGATGAATACCGTTCAATTCCATCCAGGCCAACACCCGCACAAGAGGCAACTCCATCTTTTCATAAAGACCCTGCATTCCCCGCTTACGGACACTATCCTGCAAATTTTGGTGTTCGGACAAAATATTGCCCTCGTACTCCCGCCCAGGGTTATCTAAGTAAGCTAAAAGTTCCACATCATCTCCAATACCCTTTGGCTCCAAACCCTTGCACATGGCCACCCTCCACAAAGGTTTAGTACTGGCAAAAATCTTGGTACGCTCACTCTGCAGATAATCGTAAAAAGCATCCCAGCCCTGACAAAGACCGTCCAAATAGTAGATCTTGTTACCGGTATAAAATTCCGCCAAAGCAAACTCCAGATGGGGTATGCTACCCGTCTCCTGCACAACAATTTTGAGATTGTTTTCACAGGATGAAAAAAACTCCTCCGCCCTATCCGCCGTAGTCAAGGGAATCCGCTGCGGTTCCTCAGCCACCATACCAAACAGTCCTAATGCCTCACTTTCACCTGCCGGTTCCTCAAACTGACCGGCAGCCCCCAAAACCTCAGCAAACTTGCCGAACATATTGCGAAATTCCAATTCCGCCATTTTATCCCTGCCGGCCTGAGTCAAGGGTCGCAAAGCATAATGGGACAATTCCACATCCACATCCACGTCACAAAAAATAGTGGCCAAATCCTTGGACAACAGGGCCTTTTCCCTGTTATCCGTCAATTTCTGCTGCAGTGATTTGCCTGTAATCTCAGCCACATGCTCCAGCACCCGCTCCACTGAACCATATTCCTTGATGAGTTTGAGCGCCGTCTTCGGTCCCACCCCGGCTACACCGGGAATATTATCCGAAGCATCCCCCATAAGACCTTTCAAATCGATAATCTGCTTCGGCTCCAAACCCTCATATTCCTTGCGAAAAACGTCTTCGTCATAGATGACCAAGTCCGTAATGCCACGCCTGGTGAACAGCACCCTTGTGCGATTGTCCACCAACTGCAATTCGTCCCGGTCCCCTGTAACAATCAAAACCATTACATCTTCCGGGGCCTTTCTCGCAAAAGTACCAATAATATCGTCCGCCTCATAGTTGTCAACTTCGAGGGCGGCTATCCCCATGGCATTCAAAAGTTCAATAGCCAAAGGAAACTGCTCCTTTAATTCGTCAGGAGTCGATTTGCGCTGCCCCTTGTAATCCGGAAATTTATCCGTACGAAAACTATGGCGGCTCTTGTCAAAAGCCACCGCCATATATTTGGGCTTGTGCTCGTTCAACAAACGCAACAACATATTGCATAAGCCAAATACCGCCCCCGTACTCCATCCTTTACTGTTTTTCAAAGGAGGTAAAGCAAAAAAAGCCCGATGTATTAAACTGGAACCGTCTATCACCAGGAATTTATCCATTACAATTATTCAAATTCCTTCACAAACCTGTCCATGGCTTCCTGAGTATTCTCCCTGCTGCTGAAGGCAGTCAGACGGAAATACTTTTCGCCCATCTTGCCAAAACCCGCACCGGGAGTGCCCACCACCCCCACCTTGGTCAACAAATAATCAAAGAAGTCCCAACTGTTCATCTGTCTTGGACATTCCATCCAAACATAGGGAGAATGAATGCCGCCAAAATACCTGATTCCACAAGTGTCCAATGCTTCCATAATAATTTTAGCATTCTCTTGGTAGTAGGCCAAATTAGCCCGGCATTGGGCAAGACCTTCCCCGCTGAACACCTTCTCCGCACCCCGTTGTACAATGTAAGGCACACCATTGAACTTGGTGGTCTGCCGGCGCAGCCACATCTTGTTCAAAGAAAATTCTTTGCCATCCTTCGTTTTACGAATCAGCTCCTTGGGCACCACGGTATAACCGCAACGGGTGCCCGTAAATCCCGCCGTCTTGGAAAGAGAACAGAATTCAATGGCACATTTTTTTGCCCCGGGAATGACAAAAATACTCCTGGGAATCTTGGCATCCGCCACAAAACTTTCATAAGCCGCATCATAAAGAATGATAGCATCATTTTTCAAAGCATAATCCACCCACACAGCCAATTGTTCCCTGGTGTAAGCCGCACCTGTGGGATTGTTAGGACTGCAAAGATAAATGATGTCCGCCTTCACTTTCTCATCCGGCATAGGCAGAAAACCATTTTCCGGAGTCCCATTCATATAGATGATTTTCCTACCCCGCATCAGGTTAGTATCCAAATAAACCGGATACACCGGATCAGGAATGAGAATGGTATTGTCATCACTAAAAATATCCGTAATATTGCCGCAATCACTCTTGGCCCCGTCACTGACAAAGATTTCGTCCATAGCAATATCTGCGGCAAAACTACGATAGTATTTGGCAATGGCTTCCCGCAAAAAATCATACCCCTGCTCAGGACCGTAACCTCGGAAACTCTCTTTCTTTCCCATCTCCTGCACTGCCTTACCCATGGCCTCAACCACACAGGGGGCCAAAGGCAGAGTAACATCACCAATGCCCATGCGAATGACCTTCACCTCTGGGCGGGCGGCACTAAAATCCGCCACCCGATGGGCAATATCCGCAAAAAGATAACTGTCTTTCAAATTACCGTAATTTTCATTAACAAACGCCATTATTTAACCTCTACAGTCCCACTAAAGCTTTCCTCCGCAGGACCTTCCATATACACATGCCCATCATTGCCATAGGTAATGGTAAGAGTACCCCCCTTGCAAATGACTGTCAAAGGTTCCCCCTGCTTCCCCGCATTGCCCAACATATTGGCAGCTACAGTTACAGCACAAGCGCCGGTACCGCAGGCCATGGTCTCACCACTGCCACGTTCCCAAACCCTGAACTTTACCGTCTTCTTGTCCACAACCTCAACAAACTCCACATTCACCCCTTCGGGGAAAAGGTTATGTTTTTCAATTCTGGGCCCCAACTCGGTGACAGGATAATTGTCCACATCCTTCACAAAAATGACAAAATGGGGATTTCCCATAGAAATGGCCGTACCATTATACACCTCGTTCTGGGTAATATCCATAGCCAGTCCCTGATCAACAAACATAAAATGGTCACTGATCATGGGAATGTCTGCACACTTGAAAACAGGTGCACCCATATCAACTTTTGCACTCACAACCTTACCCTCCTCCACCTTTACATCAATAGTTTTGATTCCGCTTAAGGTCTCAATCGTCATAGTGGTTTTATCCGTCATGCCCCTGTCATAGACATATTTGGCCACACAACGGATGCCATTGCCACACATTTTCCCTTCCGAAGCATCCGCATTAAAAATCCGCATCTTAAAATCCGCCACAGCGGATTTTCCAATCGTAATCAATCCGTCAGCCCCGACACTGAAGTGCCTGCGGGAAACATATTCGCTTATCCTGCCCGGGTCCTCCAATTCCTGTTGCATACAATCCACATACACATAGTCATTGCCCGCACCCTGCATCTTCGTAAACTTCAACTCCATCATTGCCCTGTCACCGCTTCCGCAGAATCGGTTTCCTGTGCCTCCTTTTGGACTGAATCCACACAAATCACCTTCCCACTGAAATACGCACCTTGAGCAACCACCAAAGACGTACATTGCAAATCCCCGGTAATCTTAGCAGTGGAACTCAACCTTACAGCC
The DNA here is from genome assembly GCA_024405585.1 of Acidaminococcaceae bacterium. GTDB lineage: Bacteria > Bacillota > Negativicutes > Acidaminococcales > Acidaminococcaceae > Phascolarctobacterium_B. The sequence continues at coordinate 19,796 of JAKSOM010000002.1, forward strand.
CCCTTACAAATCAAATTGCCGTTCACACATCCGTCAATAACCGCTACCTGACAAAAAACCGGTCCGCTGACAGCCCCACGCAAACCGATATACAAACTGTTTTCCACCGAAACGCTTCCCTCGATGGTGCCATCTATTCTGGCCGGTTCATTAGTACTGACATTACCATTGATAACGGAATCTTTGGAAATTACAAATTCCCGTGCTTCCGAAGATACACTCGTAGCCGGAAGCTTTTCTTCCAAATTTTTATGACTGCTGCCAAACATTCCCTGCCTCCTTAATTCTCATGTCGCATATGCGGGAAACACAACACATCCCTGATAGAAGTAGCATTGGTCAAAAACATCACCAAACGATCAATACCTATACCCAAACCGCCGGTTGGGGGTAAACCGTACTCCAACGCCCGAACAAAATCCTCATCCATCATATTGGCTTCCTCATCCCCCGCAACCCTCTCCTCGACCTGTTTCTCAAAACGTTGTCTCTGGTCAATGGGATCATTCAACTCCGTAAAACCATTGCAGATTTCCCTTGCATAGATATATCCCTCAAAACGGTCCGTAATCTCCGGATTATCCGGATTAGATTTCGCCAGCGGAGAAATTTCCTTGGGATGACCGGTAATAAAGACCGGTTGAATCAACTTATCTTCAACATATTGCTCAAAGCAAGCATTAAGAATCTTACCCACTCCCCATGCCGGCTCCACCTCCACATCGATGGACTTGGCCAAAACCCGTGCCTGCTCCACATCCGTCACACCGGTGAAATCAACCTTGGCATATTGCTTCACTGCATCCACCATGGTAAGACGCGGCCAGGCGGGAGCCAGATCAATATCCGTACCCCCATACCTGCTTCTCATTGTCCCCAACCCCCTTTGTGCGGTCTGGGAAACTATCTCTTCCGTCAAATCCATCATATCCCGGTAATCAGCATAGGCCTGATAAATCTCCACACTGGTGAATTCGGGATTGTGCTTAATATCAATACCCTCATTACGGAACACCCTGCCCAGTTCATAAACCCGTTCCATCCCCCCTACGATCAACCGCTTCAAAAACAACTCAGGGGCGATACGCATATAAAGCTGCATATCCAGGGCATTGTGATAGGTGATAAAAGGCCTTGCGGCCGCTCCCCCGGCAATAGTATTCATCATCGGGGTCTCCACTTCCAAAAAATCGTGGCTGTCCAAAATGCTCCGTACGCTGCGAATAATAGCACTACGTTTCTCAAAAGTTTCCTTCACTTCGGGATTCACAATCAAGTCCACATAACGCTGACGATAACGTGTTTCCTTGTCCGTCAGGCCGTGCCACTTCTCAGGCAGGGGACGGAGGGACTTGGAAAGGATTTCCAATTTGTCCGCCTTGATGGACAACTCACCCATATGGGTACGGAAAACATGCCCGGTCACGCCGATAATGTCACCAATATCCAACATCTTCACCAAAGCATAATCCTCTTCCCCAATGACATCCTTACGCACATAACTCTGAATCCTGCCGGTACGGTCCTGCAAATCCATAAAGCAGGTCTTGCCCATACCCCTCTTGGCCATAATGCGCCCGGCGAAAACCACCATGGTTTCTTCGGGGGCCAACGCCTCAAACTCTTCGGCCGTAGTAGTCTCAAATTTCTTGCGAATATCCGCTACATGATGGGTCCACTCAAAACGATGACCAAAGGGAACCCACTTTTCCCCAATCTTGGCCAACTTGTCAATACGGACCTGCCTTTGTTCGTTAAGTTCTTCCGCCGTAGGAGGCGCCTTCTCCTCCATCGGCTGACTCTTCACATCTGCCATACCCTCTCCTCACTTTTTATTGATAATCTTCACAACGGTATAAGTCAACTTTCCGGCAGGTGTATCGACTACAACCTTATCGCCCTTCCTGCGTCCGATAATTGCCTTACCTACCGCACACTCATTGGAAATACGGTTGCAGAAAGGATCCGCTTCCTTGGTACCCACGATTTCATACTCAACCTCTTCCCCTTCCGGATCACGAAGCAACACCTTGCCCCCCACGTGCACCATATTCCTATTGCCGCTGCCACCATCAATAATCTCCACATTTTTCAACATGGTCTCGATGTCCATAATACGATGCTCGATTTCCGCCTGCTCATTCTTGGCGGCATCATATTCGGCATTTTCACTTAAATCGCCTTGAGCACGGGCAATTTTGATGGCCTCCGTATTCTCAGGCCGTTTGACTGTCTTCAAATAGACCAGTTCTTCCTCTAATTTTTGCTTACCCTCAAGGGTCAAAAGTGTCTTCTCCTCCACAATTCCATCTCCTTTACAAACACTGCCTCTCAGAGACAATCAAAATACTACGGTAATTATAGTATATAAGAGGGGCAAATGTCAAACTATTTAATGTTCAAAAGTACAAGGTCAGTTGTCCAAGAATGCTTTCAGTTCTTCCCCTCTGGAGGGATGACGAAGTTTCCTCAGAGCTTTAGCCTCAATCTGACGCACACGTTCACGGGTAACTTCCAACCGGCGGCCAACTTCTTCCAACGTACGAGGCTTACCGTCCGACAAACCAAAACGCAACAGTAAAACTTCCCTTTCCCGTTCCGTCAGCTTGTCCAGTGCCTCCATAATGGCCTCATGCAAAAGATTCTGAGATACTATATCGTAAGGGGAAACCGCCTCCCTGTCCTCTATAAAATCTCCCAAATGGCTGTCTTCTTCCTCGCCAATAGGGGTTTCCAGGGAAACAGGTTCCTGGGCTATTTTCATTATTTCCCTCACCCTATCCACCGGCATACCCAGTTCCTCGGCAATCTCATCCGGCCATGCATCCCGACCCAACTCCTGCAATAATTGCCTTTGTACCCGGACCAGTTTGTTAATCGTCTCAACCATATGTACGGGAATACGAATGGTTCTGGCCTGGTCCGCAATGGCCCTGGTGATGGCCTGACGAATCCACCAAGTAGCATAGGTGCTAAATTTGAACCCCTTGCTGTAATCAAATTTCTCCACCGCTTTAATTAACCCCAGATTACCTTCCTGAATCAAATCCAAAAAATTCATACCCCGGCCCAAGTAACGTTTGGCAATACTCACCACCAGACGCAAGTTTGCTTCACTCAGGCATTTCTGGCTTTTTTCTCCCTGGTCAATGATTTCATTTTTCAGG
>JAKSOM010000020.1 GCA_024405585.1 Acidaminococcaceae bacterium
CACCGGCAAGGCCCACCCTCCACGGGCCCTCCCCGCCGCCAAACCGCCCCAGCCCTTCCCTGATGGTTTGCACCACATAGTCCGGCAGGCAGGCATCCAATGCCGCCGCCCTCACCCCGGCCCGGTAGGAAGCGGCCAAAAGTCCCTGCAATCCGGGTTCAGCACCCCGCAGAAAACTGTCCAGATTCTGACAGGGGGCGTAGTAATTTTTGCCTCCCGCCGCAAAGGCCAATTCCTCATATTTTCTCTGAAAAGCAATGCCGTCCAGCGGGTTATTGCCAAAATCCTCCCCGGTAACATTCACCACCAGGGCCCCGTTGGCCACACCGCTGTCCCGGTGGAAATTGCTCATACCGTTCACCACCACGCCGCCGCTCTCCGAAGCCGCCGCCACCACCCGTCCCCCGGGACACATACAAAAAGAGTAGCAGCTTCTCCTGGTCATGGTGTTGTTATAGGTCAACATATAGTCCGCAGGCCCCAACAAAGGATGCCCGGCAAACTTGCCGTACTGGGCCCGGTCAATCAGTTCCTGGGGATGTTCGATCCTGAGGCCGATGGCAAAATTCTTCGTCTCCATCCCCACCCCCAGTTCGTGCAACCAGGCGTAGGTGTCACGGGCGCTGTGGCCGCAGGCCAGCACCACCGCACCTGCCTTTATTTTTTCACTGCGGTTTATCTCCACCGCTTCAATGCGGTTGCCGTTAACAGTAAAACCGGTGACGCAGGCATTATACCACACCCTGCTCCCCAATTCCTGAATTTTCTGCAGCAGGTTGCTCACCATAACCCTCAGTTTGTCCGTCCCCACATGGGGTTTGTGTTCATAGAGGATGTTCTCCGGAGCCCCCGCCGCCACAAAATCCTCCAGGATAGTGTGCATCATGGGGTCGTTCACCCGGGTGGTGAGTTTGCCGTCAGAAAAAGTCCCCGCACCCCCGGCGCCGAACTGGCAATTGCTCAAGGGGTTGAACTCCCCCTTTTGCCAAAACTTCTCCACATCCCCAATCCGCTCCGACAGTTGTTTGCCCCGCTCCAAAAGACTGGGGGCATAACCGTAACGGGCCAACTGCAAAGCGGTGTAGAGGCCCGCAGGGCCGGAGCCGATAACCACCGGCGGATTGCCCAGCTCTTCCATACCAAAAACCGGCTCAAGGTCTTGAGTCGGTACAAATTTAGTCACATCCTTATTTTTCAGCAGACGGTTCACCGCCGCCCTGGGCAGATCCGCCTCCAGGGCCAAGTGAAAATTGAGATTGATATTATCCTTCTTGCGGGCATCCACCGCCCGCCGGACAGTCGTAACGGAAGCAATATCCCCCTCCCCCAACCCCAGTTTCCGGGCCGCAGCCCTCACCAAAGTACAGGGTTTAGCAAGAGGAATACGCACATTGTTCACCAAAATCTTCATTTTTCAAAACAAGCGGAAACCATTCCGTTCAGCCGGGGGCTGTTCTCCTTGCCGTACAAATGTTCCACCATCAGCGCCATAACATCCTCCGGGGTAAGGTACTGTAAAAACTTGCCGTTCCTGGCACAAGTAATATTCCCCGTCTCCTCGCTGACCGCCACCACCAGGGCATCGCTTTCTTCGCTCAAGCCCAAAGCGGCCCTATGCCGGGTACCATATTTCTTGGACAAATACTGTTCCGTCAAAGGCAGATAGCAGGTGGCCGCCACCACCCGCTTCTTCCTGATGATAACCGCACCGTCATGCAAAGGTGTATTTTTCTCGAAAATATTAATCAATAAACCGCTGGAACAAAGGGCATCCAGCATAATGCCGCTGTCCACATACTCCTGCAAATCCGTATTTTTTTCGAAGCAAATCAGGGCTCCCACCCGGCGGTGGCTCAGGTTCCCCACCGCATCCGCCACTGCATTCAACATCTCCCCCACATCAGTGCCGGTCAAATCGTTCTTCTTGGTCTCCAAGCCCAGTGTTCCGATTCTTTCCAAGCCATGACGCAACTCCGGAGCAAAAAGCACCACCAGGGCAAAGCCCACCAAATACAGGGAGCGTTCCAGCACATAAGTGACAATCTGCAAACGAAGCAAAAATGCCGCCACAAAGACAGCCGCCAGCACCATAACCCCCTTGGCCATGTTGGCGGCCCTGGTCTTGGCTATCATCCTGTAGATTACCAGTACCACAACCAAAAGTACAAATATTTCCACACAATTGATAGGATCAAGGGCATTGAAATTATTCAAAATCGCCTGCATTCTTCCTGTCGCCACAATCAATCCTCCCCAAATCTATCCGTCAAATCCCTACATATTGTTCTGCCAATAACGAAGAATCTGTCTTTGCTTGCCTATGAATTTCTTGCCAGTAGCGCATTGGGCCCTATTCAAGTTGTAATTGGGGCCGCCAAAACTTATCCTGGCATTAACGCAAGTTTCCGGCTTTATGGCCTCATAAATATCCTCATCCACAATATCGCCATGCTGACGGAATTCCTCCAAAGTAAGCTCCCCCAAGAATTTGCCCTGTTCAATGGCATAAGCCACCGTCTTACCCACAATCTCATGGGCCTGACGGAAGGGGACGCCCTTCTTCACCAAATACTCCGCCAAATCCGTAGCATTGGAAAAATCATGGTAAACCGCATCCCGCATCTTATCCTTTTTCAGGGTCATGGTGGCCAGCATATCCCGCAGCACCACCAGTGTCAGCCGCAGGGTATCCACCACATCGAAGAACCCCTCCTTGTCCTCCTGCAAATCCTTGTTGTAGGCCAGGGGCAAACCCTTCATGGTCACCAGCATCTGCATCAGGGTGCCATACACCCGCCCCGTCTTGCCACGTACCAATTCAGGAATGTCGGGATTTTTCTTTTGCGGCATCATGCTGGAACCGGTGGCATAGGCATCGTCCAACTCAATGAAATTAAATTCCGTGCTGCTCCACAAACAGATTTCTTCCGACAAACGGCTGACATGCATCATAAGGATGCTGGCAAAAGACAGAAACTCAATGATGTAATCCCGGTCAGAAATGGCATCCATGCTGTTATAGTACACATCGCTGAAATTAAGCTGTTCCGCCACAAACTGCCTGTCTATGGGCAAAGTACTGCCGGCAATGGCCCCTGCCCCCAAAGGCATCATATCCGCCCTTTTCCACACCCCTTTGAGCCGGTCAAAATCCCGCTTGAACATATTGAGGTAAGCCAACATATTGTGGGCAAAGGTAATGGGTTGGGCCCTTTGCAAATGGGTGTAACCGGGCATAATGGTATCACAATTGCCACGGGCAAGACCTAAAATCACCTCTTCCAAAAGAATGAGCAATTCCCCCATCCTGGCCACCACCCGCTTCATATACATGTGCATATCGAGGGCCACCTGATCGTTGCGGCTGCGGGCGGAGTGCACCCTGGCCCCCGCCGCACCAATCATCTCCGTAAGCCGGGCCTCAATATTCATGTGGATATCTTCCAGCTCCTGAGAAAATTCAAACTTGCCATCCTTAATCAGCTGCAATATTTTCTGAAGCCCGTCAACAATCTGTTCCCCGTCCTCCTTGGAAATAATGCCTTGACGGGCAAGCATGGTAGCATGGGCGATTGAACCACGGATATCCTCCCGGTACAACCTCTTGTCATAGGAGACAGACGCATTATATGCGTCCACCCACTCACTTGTTTCCTTGGAAAACCTTCCGCCCCACAACTTCGGCATCTTACTTCAGAACTCCCTCTTTCATCAGGGCCCTGACTTTCAAAGGAAGGCCCAGCAGATTGATGAACCCGGTGGCATCCGCCTGGTTATATACATCGTCCTCACCGAAGGTTACAAATTCCTTGCTGTACAAACTGTATTTGGATTTTGCGCCAGCACTGATGATATTGCCCTTGTAGAGTTTCAAACGGACCGTACCCGTAACGGTCTTCTGGGTCTCATTAACAAAGGCCTGCAACGCTTCCATCAAGGGGCTGAACCACATGCCGTCATAAACCAACTCGCTCATACGGATGGAAACCATTTGTTTGAAACTGTTGGTAGCACGGTCCAGGCAAAGATTTTCCAATTCGTTATGAGCATAGAAAATAATAGCGCCGCCGGGGTTTTCATAAACGCCACGGCTCTTCATGCCCACCAAACGGTCCTCCACCATATCCGTAATGCCCACACCGTTGCGGATACCGATTTCATTCAATTTCTCCAGCAAAGCAACCGCATCCAGCTTCTCGCCGTTCACAGCAACGGGCACGCCCTGTTCAAATTCCAACTCCACATATTCCTTCTTGTCCGGTGCCTTCTCAGGATAATTGGTCACTTCAAAAAGCGCATCCTGGGGAGCGTTCCAGGGGTCTTCCAAATCACTGCCCTCATGGCTCAAATGCCAGATGTTCTTATCCATGGAATAATCGTGGTCATGGCTTACGGGGATGGGAATATTGTGGGCAGCCGCATAATCGATCTCCTGGTCACGGCTCCGCAAATCCCACTCACGCCAGGGGGCAATAATCGCCAGCCGGGGCGCCAGTGCCTTCAGTGTCAATTCAAAACGAACCTGGTCATTGCCCTTGCCGGTTGCACCGTGACAGGCCGCATCCGCGCCTTCCTGCTTAGCAATCTCTGCCAATTTCTTGGCAATCAAAGGACGGGCGAAGGAAGTGCCCAACAAATATTTCTTCTCATATACTGCAGAGGCCTTCACAACCGGCCATACATATTCCTCAATAAACTCCTTGCGTACATCCAGGACATAGCACTTGGAAGCGCCGCTCTTAATGGCCTTGTTGCGGATGAACTCAAAGTCATCACCCTGCCCCAGGTCAATGCACACTGCAATAACTTCACAGTTGTTGTAATTTTCCTTCAGCCAAGGAATAATTACGCTGGTATCCAAACCGCCGGAATATGCCAATACAACTTTCTTAATCTCAGATTTCTTCATTTTTTCCTCCTGTATAAATAATCACCCAAAGAATAATATTTTGCATATTGTTGCAATTCTATATATTATAGCAAAAAAACAGATTACTTCAAGCAGAATTTCATCTTTATTCGCAAAAAAATAACCCGTCCCCCTCAGGGAACGGGCCAAAGACAACTGGAGCGGAAAACGAGGCTCGAACTCGCGACCCCAACCTTGGCAAGGTTGTGCTCTACCACTGAGCTATTTCCGCATCAACGGGGTTATTATAGTACATTATCTTCCGTCTGTCAATAGTTTCGTTCTGAATTTTGACTTTAAACCCTCACAAAATTCAACCACACGGTCCTTGGTCTCTTTTACGAACAACTTCGCATCATCCTTAATCTTGGGTTCCAACTCCCAATCCATGTCATTGGCGGCCAAATCGTACCGGACATTGCGGCAGTAGAAGGGTATGAACCCGCGCCGCAAATAGATACACTCGCTGCTGATGCACCCGTCCTGCCAACAAATGTCCCCCCTGACCTCATAAACCACATCATCGTAGGTGGTCCGGAGTTTTTTCAAAGTGAAATCCTGCATATTTTTGGAAACAAGGGAAATCTCCAAATCCTCAACCAAATGGTCCTTCCAAGCAAAAGTCACCTCATCCGCCTTGGCCTCAAACCCTTCCAACTTAGGCACACCGTCCCTGACGGCAAGATAGGCCTTCACATCCATCAATTTCCCGTCATGAAGTTCCACATCCTTGAACAGTGAACCGTAATAACTCTGCAAAGCACGCCAAACCTTGCCGGAAAGATAGATGTCGCTGGCCACCAGACGGAATTTTTCCAGTTTCCCGCCCTTGCTGTTCAAACTGATATTCTCCCCGTCATAAACAAACACCAAGCGGATATTGCTGCTGGTGCCATCCTCTTTGACTTCATTCTCAAAAACCACATTGCCGTTCTGCAGCCGGAACTCCTCATCCCCCACCCGTACGAGCACTTCCACATTATCCATACTGATATGCAAATTAAATCTGCAGAAATGTTCCACCTTGCTATAGGCATGTTCGGCCCGCTCCCTGGCAACTTCAATCAGCTCAGCTTCACATTCCTGTTCCGGCAAAGGCACTTCACAAACGATATTCACACCGCTGACATTCACATCCTTGATGGAATTTGTAAACAACAGTTTTTGGGCAAGCTCATAATCAAAATCTTTCCATATTCGCTTAAGCCAATTCCTGAAATACCCCCTGGCTGTGGCCCCCAAATCCACCCTAATCTCCACCTTATTCATAACTGCACTGACACCGTTGCGCCGCCACTCCAATCCATAGAGGATAATCAAATTCGTCTGATGGCTGATGGTATCCGTAATGGATAAATCCTTGTCCACAAATCTTTGCAAAAGCGCCGTTATCTTCCGTCTCATCCATCCCAACAACTGGTCCTTGAAAAACAGTTTTCCCAAAAAATAAAAAAACTGCACCAACAACTTCAATGCCGCCCTTACGATGAAAGGCGACAGCAATACGGCAATACCGATGAAAATGCTGGTTATGGAATTTTCCTCCACATAACGTGTGAATGCTTCAAAACTGGTAATGGCGGTCAAAAGCTTCTGACTGGGATCCATGGCAGTTCCTCCTACAAAAATTCCCGCCCGAAGGCGGGAACTGTGCTATCTCATATTCTCAATGAAATCTTCAAACTGGTTCAGAAGGAAAGGATGCCCGTAAACCTTCAAATCCCTCAGGGTGGTGCCGTAACTGTCGTACCAGGTATCCGCCAGTTCCATTCTCAGGCCTTCCATCTTGTATTGGTCAACCATCTTCAGGATGAAACGGTTAACCTCGCCGGTGTCCTTCTTCACATTCAGAGGAATATAACGTTCCTCACCCGCAAACTTCTCCACCGTAACCGCCCAGCCGCCGGGAATAGGAGGCAGACGCTTGGCCTGAATGAAATAATCGTTGGCACTGAAGCCGGCATAACTTTCCCACTTGAAAATCTTCTTGGCATGCTCAATGGGATAGCCGTTCTCCTTGCCCCACTTCACCAACTCTTCACAAATCTCATTATCATGGACGACACTGGGAAAAGTCGTCTCCTTCAAAATCTCTGTTTCCCCCATCTAAATATCCTCCTCGCCGATGATATAAAAACTCAAATTACCGTCCACCAGAAGGGTACCCTCCCCATCCTCAATCCTGCAATGGGTTCGCATAATCTTATTCCCCTTCTGCAGGATTTCCGCATAGCAAAAGACCCTGGTGCCGGCACGAACATTCTTAATATAATTCAAATTCATATCCAACGTAATGACCCGCACCCCGGTGGTAAAGCAGCACACACCGCAGGCCGTATCAGCCATACCGCTGAACACGCCCCCATGGACATAACCATAGATATTGGTGTGACAATCCTCGCAGATATCCACCATCATGGTCAGCTTCCCCTCTTCCACATGGGTCACTTCCATCCTCATAACCTTGCAGAAGGGATTGTCCTTGACCCTGTGGGTCAAAAGATCCTTAACTTCTTCGGTCATCGGACTACTTATCTGCGTGAACCACTGCCGCATACTCGGTGGCCAAAGCCAAAACAGCCCAAACACCGGTAACGGTCAAAGCAATCAGAACGCCTTCAGTAGCAATCTCCTGCAACATAACCATAGTGCTGTCCCAGCTCCTCAGAGCGGTAAAAAACGGGAACTCGGCAATAATCTCGCCATGATAAATATGTTCAGCAATGGAAATCCCACTGGATACCCACAACATATTTTTCAACCAATTCAATTTACGCAATGAAAAAATACCCTCATCCTTGGGAAGGTCATGTTCTTTCAAAACCTTAATACCTGCGGTAACAACGGATGCCTCCACAACCGGAACTATAAAACAAGCCATTTTCGTACCTCCTTAGTCATTTGTTGTTATATTATAACATAGTACCCGGACTTTTGCCAACAAAAATCTCCAAAAGAAAATCCCGATTTTTTCAATCGGGATTAAGTCCTTATTCCTCCGCTACTTTTACCACGGTCTTGCCATTGTAGGACCCACAGCTGGGGCATACACGATGGGGCATCTTCAACTCGTGGCATTGGGGGCATTCAACCAAATTAGGAACTTCCAATTTCCAATTAGCACGACGGGACATACGACGGCTTCTGGATAATTTAACTTGTTGTACTGCCATTTTACACACCTCCTCAGTGCTAAATAAAAAACTGATTTGTACAATCAGGTACCTTCAAAAGCATAGATATTATAACTATCCGCTCTTGGTTTGTCAAGGATTTTTTGCTATAATAAGCAATCATGCAAGCAATCGGCTGTGTGGCGGAGTTCAACCCTTTCACCAACGGACACGCCCACTTCATCAAAGAACTGAAAAAAAGCGGCCTGCCCATAGTAGCAGTCATGTCGGGTTCCTTCGTCCAGCGGGGTGAACCTGCCTTCGCCAACAAGTTTCTCAGGGCCCGCACCGCCATACTGGGAGGTGTGGACCTGGTGCTGGAACTTCCCTGTGCCTGGGTGCTCCGCAGTGCGGAACACTTTGCCCGGGGCGGGGCGGGCATCCTGAAGGCCACCGGAATAGTCGGCACCATTGCCTGCGGCACGGAACACTGTGATTGGGATTTTTCCGGCATTCTCGCCAAAATCCACAACAATCAGACCGCCATCAAAGAAGAAATCCAACGGGGGGCCTCCTATCCCCAGGCCCTGAAAAAAGCGGTGCCGGAAACACCCGACACACCCAATGACATTTTAGCATTGGAATACACCAAATTTGCCCAGGGCCTCAACATGCTCTATATCCAACGGAACTCCGACTACAGGGGCACGGAACTGCATCCCTTGGCCTCCGCCTCCGCAGTGCGTAGGGCCTGGCCCCAGGTTCTCCTGTCGGTTCCGGAAAGCACCCTGGAAATCCTTTTGAACAAATGCGGCTACGACATCAACCTCTATTGGCGGTTGGTGCAATACCGGCTGAGAACCATGAATCCCCTGCAAATCGCCCAAGCCACCACTGCCACGGAGGGCCTGGAACATCTGGTCAAAAAGGCCCAAAACGCCTTTACCTTCCAAGATGCCCTGGCCAAATGCAGCAGCAAACGCTACCCCCTGAGCCGCATCAGACGGCTCTTCGCCCAACTGGCCCTCTGCCAGGAACGGCCCATGTGGGAATTCCCCGAACCGGAATACATCCGGGTGCTGGCCTTCAACAGCCTGGGCAGGGAACTGTTGAAAACAATGAAAACCACGGCAACGCTCCCCGTCATCACCAAGCCGGAAACCCTCTATGCTGCGGACATCGCCGCCACCGACATCTTGGCATCCCTACAGAATCAGCCGGTGGGACTGGACTTCACCACAAGCCCCATCTACATCAAATAATTACATCTTAACGAACTCAACAAAAAAGTTCCTCCGATTTCAATCGAAGGAACTTTTTTTACTGCTGACTTTCTCATCCGCCCACGTGGGGGCGGGGCGAGTTGCTCGCTCCGCTTCAGGGTTCAGCCAACAGCCATTGTCGCTTACGCTCCAGCCATCAGCCAACAGCCATCAGGGTTGAGGATAGTTAGTGCTCTGCTGACTGTCCCCTTCTTGTCGCAGTTCCCCCTCATCCGTCAGCTTCGCTGCCACCTTCCCCCCGAGGGGAAGGCAAGAAACTTCGCACTATGCTGACCTCCCTAACACCTAACACCTAAAAGCAGATGGCTGCAATAACCCCCTCATCCATCGCAAGCGTTTTCAATTTTCTTTCCTTCGCAAAAATTCTTTCACCCAAAACTGTTTGGAACGTGAAAAACTGATTTTTGGATGTCAACATATTTTTAGATTATGTCGACATCAAGAAATCTTATTTTCCCAAAACAAACAAAGTCACACTTTGCTCCTGAGCGAGAACTTAAGCCCGCATTCCTCACACAAACACATGCCGGAAAACGTAAACGGTGCCATTATGCTTGCCAAATATGGACACAACTCCCCCCAAGTCAATTTCTTCACCTTCCTTGAGCCGCACTTCGGACACACCACCTCCGAAGTGCGGCAATCGCCACCATATAAACTTGTAGCGAAAACATTGGACAAAACAGCCATCATCAGTCCCACCCCCAACAAACTGATCTTCCCCATTTTCACTTCTCCATCTTGCTCAAATCCACCCACATGGCAGGGCGAACTGCAAGATCACTCCAAATGCACTCAACCCCGTCATCAAACAGCGAGCCGTCATTTTGCACAGCTTCCAAACAATCATTGCCACAGTTCTCCTCTTCGCCGGGTGAACGCAACCACCAGGCACACTTGCCCTCATAAACAAACACCCCGTTTTTCTTGGCGTACTCCGTGGCAAAACATATTCTTTCCTCATTGCTTCCCAAATACTTTTTCACTTCCCCGCTGGTCAGCACAAACAATTTGTCCTCCGTATCATTCTCAAAACCGCCGCCGTTTTCAGGATTTTTCCCAGTTACCACCTTAGTGACAAGTATCCCTTCCTTCTCTTTCTCATCAAAAGCACTGCCATAAAAATCCTTGTTCAACCAATTCCGCAAAGTGCAGGTTTCCCAAGTAACAGCAGTTATGTGACTGTTGAAGGGCTTCGCCTCCAGCCCATATTTGCTCAACAGCAGAGCCCTGCCATCCCCTTGCTCAAGCACAAGCCATTCGACGGGCTCCCCCATATACCTGCCAAACTTCACAACCGCCCCAACACATTTTTCCATCTCTCCTACCTCCTATAACATATCCCGCATCAACCGATGCTGAATACATTATAGGAAACCATACGGACACACCCCTGTCTGAACAAAAAACATTCCTCCGGCCTCACGGTCAAAGGAATGTTTCTGATGCCAAATACACCTGTCGCAAAATTGCATTTATTTTTGTTTGATAACCCTTTCCCTGCTGTTTGAACCACTCCAAAACATCCGTATCGATCTTAAGATGAACATCCGTCTTAGTAGGCCTGTACATCCCCTCACGAAACTCGCCCCGACGATGGAACTTCATCAAATCTTCCTTCGTTTGCTTGGGGCAATCACTAAAATCCTTGTTTTTAAAATTCATTATTGCACAAATCTCCTCAGCGGAAAGCTGGGGCAACCTCTTCACCTCATCCAATGTCATAGTTACCATAATATTCTTCCTCCTCATTCTTTTCCGCCCTGCGGGCTGAAATAATCCTAACCTTACCGTTACGATCCGTACTGACCACAAACAATATAAGCAAATCGGCAACACGCCCAATTATATTGATACGTTCCTCATCCGCCGTTGAATGTGCAAAATCTATCTTCTCAATCCTTCTGTCATCAAGAAAAACCCTAACAGCAACTTCAAAAGAAACCCCGTGTTTCCTCCTGTTGATCTGATTTTTCTTTTCGTCCCATTCAAAAACCATAGCACCCCCTGATTTTTAAGTGTACACTTTTTTATGTACAATGTCAAGAAAATATAAAAACTCCCGCATCAATCAATGCTGAATACGTTATGAAAAGCGACACGAACACACCCCTGTCCTGATAAAAATAAATTTGCTTCGCAAAGATTCTTTCACGAAATCAAAAATTCCTCCGCTTCCAATCGAAGGAATTTTTTTGTTACTAACTTTTTTCCCGCCCAGGCGTGGGCGGGGTGGATTGCCCAAAGGAACACAGAATGGCA
>JAKSOM010000200.1 GCA_024405585.1 Acidaminococcaceae bacterium
CATCTGCAAACTGACGATATACGCTGGCAAAACGCACATAAGCAATCTGATCCGTCTTTTCCAAATAACTCATAACCTTCTCACCCAAGACCACTGAAGAAACCTCACTGTCGAAAGACAACCTTACTTCCCTTTCAACCGAATCCGCAATGAACTTGATTTTTTCATAAGACACAGGCCTTTTTTCAAATGCTTTCAGTAAACCGCCCAACAATTTCTTACTGTCAAAAAGTTCTCGACGGCCATCTTTCTTGCATACAACCAGCGGTGTCTCTTCATACTTCTCGTAAGTAGTAAAACGTCTGCTGCAACTCGGACACTCCCGACGACGACGGATACTGGCATTGTCCTCCACACTACGACTATCGACTACTCTCGTATCCTCAAATGCACAAAAGGGACATTTCATAGCACTTACCTCTTATTCAGCAACCAAGGAGGCAAATCGGTCCCCCCCCTAACGCCAAAACTGCCTACAGGTTTTTGAGCAGGCTTTGTCTCAGGTTGGCGGGCAGGAGAAACTAATACAGGACCCTTTCCGAAAGGGTCATCATTACGTTTGAAGCCGGTAGCAATAACGGTAATCCTCACCATATCACCCATATCGTCTTTTTGACGCAAACCCCAAATGAAATTGGCATTGGGATCAGCCGCTTCCTGAATAACAGCATTAGCTTCAGTCAACTCAAACATACTCAAATCAGGACCACCAATAATGTTGACAACTACGCCCTTCGCCCCATCAATGGTCTCTTCCAAAAGTTGTGACTGGATAGCTTTCCTGGCCGCCTCCGTAGCAGCCCCTTCGCCCCTAGCCTCTCCAATTCCCATAAGAGCACCGCCAGCCTCACTCATAACTGCCTTCACATCCGCAAAGTCGACAACTACATCATTTGGTCCACCCGGTTCACTTATAATATCGCTGATGCCCTGCACACCCATACGCAGCGCCTCATCAGCCATGCGAAACGCTTCCGCCATAGTGGTTCTCTTATCAGAAACATCCAATAACTTTTGGTTGGGGATAACAATCAATGTATCCACCTTCTCCTGCAGCGCCGCAATACCTTCCATGGCCTGCTGCATACGACGCTTACCCTCAAAATCAAAGGGCTTAGTAACAACACCGACAGTAACAGCCCCCGTCTCCTTGGCACATTCAGCCACGATAGGAGCAGCACCGGTACCGGTACCCTTTCCCATACCTGCGGCAACAAAAACCATATCCGCCCCATCCAGAGCATCCCGAATAGCCTGACGGCTTTCCTCCGCCGCTTGGGCACCCACCTCAGGATTGGCTCCAGACCCAAGACCCTTGGTCAATTTCTCACCCAGTTGAATTTTTTTACTGGCCAAATTATTGCCCAAGGCCCGCATATCCGTATTGGCGGCAATAAAATCAACATTCTTAACAGATGCTTCAATCATCCTGTTAACCGCATTACCACCACCACCACCAACACCAATTACCTTCAAATCAGCGGTGCCGGTTGCAACCTTTGTGCCCATCAATTCGTCAAACATAGTTGATTCCATAGTAGAACAAGAAATCAGTTATTTATTTACCAATGATT
>JAKSOM010000201.1 GCA_024405585.1 Acidaminococcaceae bacterium
AAACTGTCCGAGCGCCCCTGCCGCACCGTCTCTTTTATTTGAAACTGCAAGCCGGGCATGGCCCCATCGATTACCTGCAAATATTTTGCCAGTCCTTCCTGACGAATATATTCATCCGGGTCCTTAGCCCCCGGCACCGTCGCCACCCTGACTTTTACCCCTATTTTTCTGGCTATGGAAACAGCCCGCACGCTGGCATTCCGGCCCGGATTGTCACTGTCATAACAAAAAACAATTTCCTTGGTATTGCGTTTGAGCAAATCCGCCTGCTGCTCGCTGAAAGCGGTACCCATGGAAGCCACCACATTATCCAATCCTGCCGCATGCAAACTGATGGCGTCCATATATCCCTCCACCACAATCGCCCGACCCTTCTCCCGCATAGGTTTTTGGGCCAAATCAAAGGCAAAGAGCAGATTCCGCTTGTTGAAAAATTTTGTTTCCGCCGTGTTCAGGTACTTGGGTTCCCCCTGACCGATGACCCTTCCCCCAAATCCCACTATCTTTCCCCTGGGGTTCTTGATGGGAATCATCACCCGGTCCCGGAATTTGTCATAGGGCTGACCCTGCCTGCCTTCAACACTGAGACCGGCAAACAAAATTTCTTCCGGTCTGATTCCCTTCTCCGGCAGGGCACCCACCAAATTTTCGTAACCCGGCAAAGCGTAACCTATCTGAAAAGCATCAATAATCTTCGTGGTAATCCCCCGATTAAGCAAATACTCCTTGGCCTTGGCCCCACGAGGATGGTTCAGGCAGGCCACATAATATTTGTTGGCCCACTCATTGACATTCACCACCTTTTGGAATTCCTTTTCATAAACCAGGTCGGCAGCGGTTTTTTCCCGTTCGGGTACGGGAATACTGTAACGTTCCGCCAACCGCTTGGCCGCTTCGGCAAAAGTCAGGCCTTCCTTCTTCTCTACAAATTTGAATACATCTCCGCCAATGTGGCATCCAAAACAATAGAAAAGCTGCTTGTTCTCATCCACGGAAAAAGACGGAGTCTTTTCGCCGTGAAAAGGACAACAGGCCCAATGCTTATTGCCCTTTTTCCGCAACGAAACATAAGAGCCCACCACATCAACTATATTTGCCGCTGAGCGAACCTGTTCTACAAATGTCTTAAAATTGTCATCCCTCATCCTTACCACCTGACAAGTGAATATTTTTCCCCCTATCTATATATACGCGCCAAAATAAAAAAATCCTACCCTTTTACAAAAAAAATTTTTCTGCTATAATATGGATATGAAAAAGATATTTCCAGTTTTCTTATTAATGTGTATATCCGTCCTTCCCTGCTCCGCAGCCAACACCATGAGTGCAGCGGATGCAGCCAAGGTGGAGCAAAGTGACGACGTGGTCATCACCAGCGATGCCCGGCATTTCAATCCCCTCACGGGGGTTTATGACCTGAACGGCCATGTCTATGTAAAATTTCCCGTTCACGGCGAAAGTTTGCAAGTCCAAGCGGATACCGCCCAAGTCAAACTTTACAGCCAGGAAGTGCGGGCTCATGGCAATATCACCCTGCAATTCGGCACTATGCTCTTCCGCT
>JAKSOM010000202.1 GCA_024405585.1 Acidaminococcaceae bacterium
GCAAGTTCGGTGATAATCCTGTGGCTTTGTATCCTTTAGGGCCAAAGATGGGGGTGCTGGAGTTGTGGCACGGTCCCACATGCGCCTTCAAGGATATGGCCTTGCAGCTTCTGCCCCATTTGTTGACCGCTTCCATGCAGAAGACCAATGACGATAGTAGGGCGGTTATTCTTGTGGCCACCAGCGGTGATACGGGGAAGGCGGCTTTGGAAGGGTTTAAGAATGTGCCGGGGACGGATGTGATTGTTTTTTATCCTGCCGACGGCGTGAGCGAGACCCAAAGGTTGCAGATGATTACTACCGAGGGTAGTAATGTTAAGGTCTTCGGTATCAGGGGTAATTTTGATGATGCCCAACGCAGTGTAAAGGAGATTTTTGAGGATCGGGAGTTCGCAAAGGTTTTGGCGGAAAAGAAGTGTGTTTTGAGCAGTGCCAACAGTATTAATTGGGGACGTCTGGTGCCCCAGATTGTTTACTATTTCAGTGCCTATTGCGATGCGGTGAAGCAGTCCTCCATTGCCATGGGTGATCCGGTCAATTTTTGTGTGCCTACGGGTAATTTTGGGGATATTTTGGCCGGGTATTATGCCATGAAGATGGGTTTGCCGGTACATAGGTTGATTTGTGCAAGCAACAGTAATAATGTGTTGACGGATTTTCTTGCTGACGGGGAGTATAACGCCAATCGGGAGTTTTACAAGACCATGAGCCCTTCTATGGATATTCTTGTTTCCAGTAATTTGGAGCGCTTGCTTTATGATGCGGAGGGGACGGACGGGGAGACGGTCCGCCGTTATATGGATGCTTTGAAGAAGACGAGGAAATTTAAGGTCAGTGAGAAGGCCTTTAAGGCCATTAAGAGTGTTTTTGCCGGGGAGTGGACCAGTGAGGAGAAGACCGGCGAGCAGATGCAGTTGTTGTACGGGGTGAAGAATTATTTGGCTGATCCCCATACTGCGGTGGCTTTGCAGGGGGCCCAGACCTATCTGACTAACAACAGTGATAACAACTATACTATTGTGCTGAGTACGGCCAACCCCTATAAATTCAGTAAGGATGTTTATCAGAGCGTAAAGGGGCAGAGACGGGAGACGGCCGGGGATGATTATACGGCCAAACTTTATGCTCAAACCAAGGTTAAGATTCCTGAACCCCTGCGTGGACTCCGGGAGCGGCCTGTTTTGCATCCGGAAGTGATTGATGTGACGGAGATGCGGGATAAAATTGCGGGTTTTGTTGGTCGGAATTAATTCCAAATATATCCACACTTCCTTGGGGGTTCGTTGTGTGGCCCAGTACGCCCGAAGTATGGGTTATGAGGTTGAGGTGTTGGAAGAGAGCATCAATACCCCTATTTTGCAGGTGTTGGACCAACTGATGGCACAGGATTGGGATGTGTACGGGTTTAGTGTGCATATTTGGTCCAGAAACTATGTGGAAAGATTGGTGGCCCTGCTACGCCGGGTGAGACCCAATGTGAAGATTGTTTTGGGCGGGCCGGAGGCGGGGCAGGTCAAGGGACGCAGGGAACTTTATGACTACCTGATAGAA